>NZ_DBEXAY010000059.1:0-21749 GCF_048170485.1 Victivallis sp.
TGTTTTTTTTCGGAGTGCGGAAATGGGGCCCCAAAAAAACTCTCCCTTTCCCGGGGGAGAGCATCGCAAGGGGGATGCGGGGAGTGCCCGGGTTTTGGGGAGAGCTTCTATTCTTCTGTCAGTTCAAAGAAGGGGGTGGGCCCGTTGGACAGGGCCGCAGTGTCGAGCCGGAATGCAATTCCATCGGCCCGCCGCATGACCGGCAGCGGCTTCCGGCGCTCGCCGCTCAGACTCAGCGGATAGAGCTTCCAATTCTTGTCCGTGCACCGGAGCGAAACGCGGAGCCGGGCGGTCTCCATTCGTGGCGGGGCGTTCTTCCCCGGCTCGATGAGCGTGTTGCGGTCGCCGGAAAGCACCAGCCCTTCCGAAACCGAGTTGGTGTTGAGTACGAACATCATATGACAACTCTCCGTCAATGGAAGGTTGTCAAGTGAGGTGACTGCTGCGGCACAGCCGGTGTCGACGGAGTGCACCGTCAGTTGCCGGAGTGCAATGTTGTTATCATCCGGCTTCAGGATTACCGCTTCCGTCTTCGGAGTGACCACCTTCAGCCGCCGGGCCTTTGTGTCGAGCGAAAGCTCCCCGGTGTCGGAGACAAAGTACTGTATCGCGACATCGGTCGGATTGTTTTTCGGCAGAATTCCGGCGATCCGAAGCTTCGCGACGCTGTCGGCAAGGCGGCCGGAACTGCTGTTCTCTATCGAACTGGACCATGCCCCGGAGTGAATCGCAGCGGATTGTTCGGGCTGAAATGAGAGTTCCGCTTTCTTCTCCTGTCGTTCTGGAAGTTCCGGAAAACGCAGCGCGACTCCGGTGAGAAACGCAAGCGTGGATTGTTCCGTGTTGACAGCACCCGCCCCGGCGATGCCGCCTTGGAAGAATTTCGCCGGGTAGACCAGTTCCACCCGATGCGGCGAACTTAGCACGTCACCGCGGCGGAAGAGCGACATTGCCAGAAATTCGTTCGCCCGTTTGGTCGGACTGGTCGCCACCCGGAAGTTTTCCAGCCGGAGCGGCCGGTTCTCCTCCATCACCGGGCTCTGGTGCACGGTGATTCCGGCGAAATTCTGCAATGCACTGTAGGCGGGGAAAAAGATTCCTCCCTCATATTCGTACTGGTTCCAGTAGCAGTGGTTGTATTCGGAGACAAAGAGCGGCATTCCGGCGATCCGGCAGGAGGCCGCCTTTTTGAAATATTCGCCGCCGCTGCTGCTCAGGGAGCTGTCCTGCCGGACGACGGAACCTTTGCTCATCATCTTCGACGGATGGCGGAAGTAGGTGTTCATCGAAACGATGTGGGTTTTCTCCGCCCTCACCCGGGAAAAAGCGATTGACGGGAGGAAATTGTACTGTGAAACGTATCTGTTGCAACCGATCTCCCGCATGACGTCGTTGAAGAAATCGAGACACGCGGCGGCGTTCTTCATGCAGAAGAGCTGCCAGTCGCCGGCGAAGGCCCGGTTGCCGATGAACTTGCCGGAGTGGAATTTCACCTCTGAAAAATTTCCGACCGGCGTCCCCCAGCACCGGGAGAGCTGTTGCGGTGTTTTGTATTTCTCCTCCAGAAAACGGATGAATTTCGCGTTGATGAAGGATAAAGTAGAGACAGGGAAACTCTCCGGAGCGCGGAGCAGACTTTGCAGACTGATCTCCTGTTCGTTGTAGAATTCGAAGCAGAGAAAGGCCGGATCGTCTTTGTACGCAAGCCCGGTGTACGGGTTGACATGGGTTAGAAGTTTCACGATGAGCTTCTTCCATTCCGCCCGGCGTTCCGGCACTCCGAACAGGGTTTCATTCTTGAGTACAGCGCGTTGCTGGAAAGGGGTGTTCCACGCCTTCCGCCCCAGCTGGTAGCTCGCGGTGGTTCCGTAGATGTAGAGCCCGTATCGGCGGCAGGCGGCGACCAGATAGTCGAGGCGGTCGAGATACTCGGGCTGGAATTCAAAGTCCGCCGTCGCCCCTTGAAACGGATCGCGGTCGAGGAGAAAATTGGTGCGGAAGTAGTCGTACCCCATCCGTTTTGCCTGTTCCAGACAGCGGTCGATCGTCCGGTGGACTTCCTCTCTGGTTTTCCCCTTCATCCGGTAGAGGCTGGGGAAGGCATTGAAGCCGATCAGACGAACCGGTCTGCCTTCCTGTGTCCGGAAGGTGACCGCTCCGTCCCTGGTGATCTGCATGGCGCCGTCCTTTTTGGGTGAGAAGCGTTTCCTCCCGCTCAGATCGAGCGCGGATCCTGCGATGATGTCGAGCTGTTGCATATCCGCCTGTTTCCAACGTGGCGCGGTGAAACGGTACTCTTTCTGTTTCGTCTGTACCGGAACGTCACGGCTGGAGAGCGAGGCGCCGACGATCAGCCAGATCCCTTTCCCCTGTGTATCGAAGCGAACCTGTTTCACCTCTTTTTGTGCAAGCGGAAACCGGGTCAGCAGGAAGCCGCCTCGTCCTTCTTCCCGGTTCTGCCGGTAAACCGCTTTGGCATGGGGAAGCGCCGTCAGGAACCACCAGTCGCAGATGTTTCTGCCGTTTTCCACGGAGAAACGGCTCTCGGAGCCATCCACATACTGCACGGTAACATTGCCGAGTTTTTCCCCGGGAACCGTGGCGACCCAGGCGGCGGCGTGAAGCAGATAGAGAAAGGCGTGTTTTTGCGGGCTCTCCAGGGTGAGAGTGAAGCTTTTCACTCCGGTCCGGTCGTGCGGAGAATCCATCGTGACGACGGCGTTGCCGGAGGCGGGAATCGCGAACTCCATGCCGCCGTAAGAGCGTTGCGGAACGATTCCGCGCAGGCTCTGTTCCCCCTGATCGCTCCAGCCGCCCCTGCCGTCTCCTGCGGTCTGGTCGGCGAAGGCGCGGTTCGCCCATTTCCCCAGCGGAAGCGGCGTCACGTCAGGACCGGGTTCGAGCAAACCGGCATCCCGGTGGAGCACTTCGATTTGAACCGGTTTCCCCGCCTTGACCCGCAGAGAGAAGGATTCCGGATCGTCGTGCGTCACTCGCAGGACCCCATTGCCGGACGCCGCCAGGCCGCGGTCGGCAATGAGATGGTTCCAGCGGCGCCCGGCGTTTTCTCCGGGTTCGAAGCCGCCGTTCGGCGCGGACTTGTCATCGATGCGGAGTTCATCGTAGAAAACGGCGGCGGGCAGCCGTTTCTTCTGCGGTGTGACCCGATAGGGGCCGCGAAGGGTGATTCGCACCGTGGTGTCGCGGTCGGCGGCGAAGGAGAACTTCATGGTTGACCATTCGTCGCAGCTGTTGCGCTGCTGGAAGTAGAGCATCCGCTTCGCCTTTTCCGGCGGCAGCCAGTTCATGTTTTTGCCGGAGACGCCGGCGGCGGTGGAGACCACGCGAAGTCCGGCATCCCCGGAGATGAGGTCGATCCGGGCGGTTCCGGCGGAACAGAGCAGGCCGGTTGACGCGAGGAGGGCGACAAATATTTTTTTCATGGGGAGTTTTCTCTCAGTTGTTCGCTTTGGAGGCAAAGCCGACCTCATTGACGTAAAAGACTTCGGTCACGGTTCTGTCGACGGCATCCTTGTAAAACTGAACGATGTGGTTGCCGTATTCGCGCGGCGTGGAGGTTGCGACGTGGCCGTCGAAGTAGGCGATGTTTCCTCCCTGGCCGTGATTGTTGGAGAAGCCGATAGTCAACCCGGAGTGATACTCCAGGTTATTACCGCCATACTCGGAATTCTTTCTGCGGGAGTCTGCGAAAATGATGGTTCGGGATGGGATCGTGATTTTCTTGCCGCGGAGAGCGCGGAAAGTATTGTCCTCTTTGCCGGAAATGGGGCCCCAGCTTCCCCAGAGATACGGCATGAGATACTGGTTATCATTGCTGGAAAACGCATATCCGTATGTGTAGTATTCCACGACGGTGGTTTCCTGAGGTATGTCGCGGGAGGGGCAGAAATACATCTTATTCTCTCCGGTGATCTTCTGCCCGTTCAGGAAATAGCTCCAGACATAAACCGGGGTGGAGCCTGTCTGCTCCAGAAAGCAGAAATCGTCGTTGTAATCGGAGCGGTACAGCTGCAGCGCGGTGCTGAGCTGTTTCAGATTGTTGGTGCAGGAAATCCCGCGCGCCCGCTCCCGCGCCTTGTTCAGCGCCGGCAGCAGCACCGCCGCCAGAATGGCGATGATCGCGATCACTACGAGGAGTTCGATCAGCGTAAAAAATCTTCTTCTTTCCGATTGCATGATAGCCTCCTTTGGGTTGGTGAATCGGTTTTTGTTTCTGCTTTTCAAAATTGCTTATCCGTATAAATAAGGAGTTAAATTTAAATTGATTCGCGGATGACCAGACGGCAGGGGAGGGAGATGAACTCCCGATGATCCGGATCTCTCATGGATTCCAGCAGCTCGTGAATGATTGCCTGCGCAATCTCTTTTTTCGGCTGCTCGACGGTAGTCAGCGAAGGTGTTATGTATCGACCGAGCGAGATGTTGTCGAACCCTGTGAGCGCGACGTCCTGCGGAATGGTGCGTCCGGTCTGCAGGATGGCGCGTTTCGCCACCAGAGCGAGTTCATCGTGGTGTGCGATGACCGCGTCGGTCTCCGGATGCTTTTCCAGATGGTGCCGGATCGTTGCGAAGGCGGAATCCATATATTGCGAAGGGGCGGGGTGCTCCAGCGGAATCGGCATGGGCGCGAGCCCCGCTTCCCGCAGGATGGCAAGATAGGCGCTGTAGCGCTGCTCCTCCGGCGTGTCGGCGCCGAAGAAGGCGATGTGGCGGCGCCCTCCGGCAATCAAGCGGCGTGTCAGCGTGAGAATGGGCTGATGGTAGTCGGGCAGAATCTGGCTGGCGCCGATCTCCACCCGCTTGTAACCGCCGCAGAGCACCAGTGCGATTCCCGCCTCCCGGAACGGCCGCAACGGTTCGGTCTGATAGGCGCTGCTGATGACGCCCGCAACGTGCATCTGCTTCAAAATTTCGACCGCCCGCCGGAGCTCCTCCTCCGTCTCGGCCGGTGTGAGCGAGAGAATGTAGCCGTGCGGCTGAAGCTGCTGCTGAATCTCCTGAAACAATTCCGCATAGTAGAGGTTGGTCAGGCGGGGGAAGATCGTGCCGATGACGTTGGAGCGGTTCCGAGGCAGCATCTGCCCGGCGAGGTTCAGCCGGTATCCCGAATGTTTCGCCAGTCTTCGCACGGAATCCCGCACTTCGGGCGAGATTCGAGGCGATCCCTTCAGCGCCATCGATACCGCCGCCTGGGTGATGTTCAGGGTTCTGGCCAGCTCCCGCTGCGTCATTTTCACTCGGTCCTCCGGATTTGCTTATCCGTATTAATTATACGATAAAAGGGGGGGCGTGTCAAGAGCGGAAGTGAAAAATTTCAAGAAAAAGCGTGGTTCCGGCGGCGGGGAAAGTTCCTTCGGGCGATTGAACTTTTTCCGGTGACGGTGTATGTTATCAAAATGCAGGAGCGTTCGGAATCATGGAGAATACTTCGTCAAATGCGGAACGATTGACCGCGGCCTGCGTTTTGAGCATCGCCGGCGGCTTTCTGGATATCTACACCTACCTCTGCCGGGGGCGGGTCTTCGCCAACGCGGTGACCGGCAACATGGTGCTGTTTGGTTTCCACCTCTCCAACCTGCACTGGGCTGAATGTTCGAGGTACCTGCTCGCCATTCTCTGTTACGCGTTCGGTATCTTTGTCGCAGACCTGATCCATCGAAGCCTTCCGGCGGCGCGGCGGTTCTCATGGCATCAGACGGTGATTCTGCTGGAGTTTCTCTGTCTTGTTCCGGTCTGCTTCATTCTGGAGGGAAAATTCGATTTTCTGGTGAACGGGGTGATCTCGTTCGTCTGCGCGATGCAGGTGCAGACCTTCCGGCGGGTGCGGGGGCTGCCGTTCGCTTCAACCATGTGCACCGGGAATCTGCGCAGCGGCACCGATGCCCTGTTCCGCTCGGTGTTCGAACGGGACCGGGGAGAACTTCACAAGGCGCTGCACTATTACGGTGTCATTCTCTGTTTTATCGCCGGAGCCGCGGGCGGAGCATATCTGCTGCGCGAATTCGGCCGTACTGTTTTTCTGGTGGTCCCGGCGGGGATTGCGGCGGTCTTTTTCCTGATCCTTTCGCGCCGGGAGCAGGCGGTTTGGCGCCGGAGGTTCCGGCGGCTCCGGGACGCGGTTGTCCGCAAATAACGGAGAGGTCGTGCGGCGGAATGTGCCGCCGCGGCTGATTCTCCCTGAAATATAAGGAGTCAAAATCATGGAAACCGTACCCAAGTCAATGCGGTTGCATATCGCTCTCTTCGGCCGCACCAATGTCGGAAAATCCAGCTTTCTCAATATGATCTCCGGCCAGCAGGCCGCCATCACTTCACCGATTCCCGGCACCACCACCGACGTGGTGGAGAAGACGATGGAGCTTCTGCCGCTCGGGCCGGTGGTCTTTCTCGACACCGCCGGAATCGACGACACCAGCGAGCTCGGCGCGGAACGGATCAAACGGACCATGCGGGTGTTCACCCGGGCCGACATCGTGGTGATTCTTTGCGAGGCAGGCGTGTGGGGCGCGCCCGAGGAGCGGATTCTCTCGGAGGCGAAGGAACGGAAAATTCCGGTCGTCGCCGTCGTCGGCAAAGCCGATTTGCGCGCGCCGGATGCCGCCTTCCTGAACCTGCTGCATGAGAAGGGAATCTCCTCGGTGGCGGTGGCGGACAATCTCTCTCCGGCGCGGCGTGAAGCGTGTGTGGCCGATTTCAAACGTGCTCTGATCGACTGCTGTCCGGAGGATTTTCTCGCGGTTCCGCCGCTGATCGGCGACCTGCTGCCGCCGGGAGGACTGGCCGCGCTCATCGTGCCGATCGATCTGGAGGCGCCGAAGGGGCGGCTGATTCTGCCGCAGGTGCAGACGATCCGCGACGCGCTCGACGCGGACACCGCGGCGCTGGTGGTCAAGGAGCGGGAGTATCCGGCGATGCTCGCCCGGTTGAAGACGCCGCCGGACCTCGCGGTCTGCGACTCGCAGGTGGTGGATAAAATGGTGGCGGATACGCCGCCGGAGGTTCCCTGTACCACCTTTTCGATTCTGTTCGCCCGCCTGAAGGGCGATATGATTCTGATGGCGCGCGGCGCGGCGGCCATCGTGGCACTCAAACCGACCGACAAGGTGCTGATTGCGGAAGCGTGTTCGCACCACGCGGTTTCGGATGACATCGGGCGGGTGAAGATTCCCCGCTGGCTGCGCCGTTACGCCGGGGAGGGGCTCCAGGTCGATGTGAGCGCCGGGCGGGATTACCCGGAGAATCTCTCCGAATACAAGCTGGTCATCCACTGCGGCGGCTGTATGCTCAACCGCCGGGAGGTCCTTTCGCGGATTCAGGCGGCGGCGCGTGCCGGGGTGCCGGTGACCAATTACGGTATGTGCATCTCGTTCGTCCAGGGGGTGCTGGAGCGGGTGCTCACGCCGTTCCCCGAGGCGCTGGCGGCGTTCCGCGAAGCGCGGCAGGCCGTGGAGGCGGCCCGCCGGTAATCCTCATTCAACGGTCGAGTTCGGCGCGGGTGGGAATCGATTCCGCCGCGCCGGCCCGCGAACAGCAGAGCGCGGCGGCGCGGCAGGCACGTTCCAGCGCTCTGCCGGTGTCGAACCCGTCGAGAACGGCGGCGAGATAGTAGCCGATGAAGGTGTCGCCTGCCGCGGTGGTTTCGACCACCTCGACGCGGGGGGAATCGGCGTGGAACCGCTCTCCGGCTGGCGTGAGTGCGACGGCGCCGTCCGGGCCGAGGGTGAGCACGAGTTCGGTTTCGGGGAAGCGGCAGGAGAGGGTTTCGAGAATCTCCTCCACATCGCTTTTCCCGGCGATGCCTCCCGCTTCAATCCGGTTGAGGAAGAGGAAGTCGCACAGCGAAAGCGGCAGTTCTGGCGCGAGTTTCGGATCGAACGGCGCGAAGTTGAAGGCGACCCGCATTCCGGCCTTTCTGCCCGCTTCCATCGCGTGACTGATGCAGGTGACCTCATTCTGCAGCAGGAGGATATCCCCCGGGTTTGCGGCGGAGGTCACCCGGTCGATGAAGGTTTCGTCGATCGTCCGGTTGGCGCCGCCGTAGAGGACGATCGAATTATCCCCCGCGTCATTGATCAGCACCACGGCGTGCCCGGTCGGTGTTTCGACCTCCTCGAGAAAGTCGAGCTTGACGCCGGAATCCGCGAGCGTGCGGCGGAGCAGGGCGCCGTCGTGGCCGATTCTCCCGGCATGGTACACCTCAGCGCCGGCGCGCGCGGCGGCGATCGACTGGTTGGCGCCCTTGCCGCCTGCGCCGCAGCGGTAGGAGAGCGAAGAGAGCGTTTCCCCGACCTCCAGCGGTTTGGGCAGCTGATAGGTGAAATCCAGATTGAGGGAACCGAGCGTGATGATCCGGGCCATGGTTTTTCTCCGTAGATTGTGTTTTTATTTACTATACCGTTCTCCGGAGAAAATGCAACTTTTTGTCGGTCAATTCAGCGCGCGGCGGAAACACTCCAGCGGAGTTCTGGCGTATCCCACGCCGATCTGGCCCCCTTCGCGGGAGAGGATGCCGCCGTGCATCATCGGCAGAATGCCGGTTTCGAGCACCTTGCGCGCATCGATGCCGCAGGGGACGCGGCGGCCGTCCAGCATGGGGATGGTGAACTGCGGATTTTCTCCGAGGCAGATCTTCGCCATCTCCGCGGTCTGCGCTATGCCCGTCGCGACGTCGCCGCCCCGGCTCCGGATCAGAATCGGGGCCGCGCCCGCCGCCATGCCGCCCAGCCCGAACGCTTCGACGTTGCTGCGGTCGCCGAGCCACGGCGAGGAGTCGCGGTCGCTGTATTCCGGCGAGAAGTACCGCCCGGTGAAGGTGGGGGAGGGGGCGGTGAACCACTGCTCGCCGCGGCCGGAGAGTTTGATTCCGAATTCGACGCCGTTGCCGCCCATCGCGGTCACCATCGTGGAGTGCTCCACATGGGCGGCGCTTTTGAGGGCGGCCACCGCCGTTGCACAGCCGATGTGGTGGACGAATCTCCGGCAGCTGCCGAGGTAGTCGAGCAGAGTGCAGCGCTCCTCCGCGGTCAGTCCGGCGGAAGCGGAGGCCGCCGCCATTTTGGCGAAAAAGAGGGCGTCGGTGGCGACCTGCCGGGTGTGTTCCTCATCCCCCATGGTCACCCCTTCGGCGAAGAGCGCCTTGACGTCGATGCCGCCGCAGGAGGCGAGCACGCGGGAGAAAAGGGGCGCGATGACGCCGGCGATGCTCCGGAGATTTTCCCGGATGGCCGGATTGCAGACGCCCCAGCCGCCGAGACCGCCGCCCTGTACGCCCTCGATCGGAGGGGCGAAGGCGCGGATTCCGCTTGTTTTCTCCTCGACGACCAGTACCGCCATCGAGCTGGACGTGATGCCGCTGCCGGGGGCGCCGGAGTTGAAGTCGTTTGCGGCGCGGATTTCGATTTCTCCAGCCTCGATCATGCCGACGGCCTCCGTTTCGTCGCGGGCGATTCCCTCGAAGAGAAGGGCGCCCACGATGCCCTGCCGGTGCGCTCCGCGCATGGCGGAGAATTCGATCTCCGGCCCGGAATGCAGGACCGTGTTGGGTTTCATCCCCGGAATCACCTCGCCGGCGCGGGCCATCCCGGTCAGGACGGGGCGCGATTCGACAAGGCGGCGGAACGCTTCGGCATTGGCGGCGGTTTCTCTGGCGGAATTCATCGAAAATCTCCTGTTTTTTGCTTGAATTAAATCATCTGCGATTATATTATAGATCAGAAGCTCTTTTTTGTCAACCAGGAACAGGAGGATATTTTGAAAAATCAGTTTGAATCGATCGTTCCCGGCTGTGATGTGCTGTTCACGCCGACCGGTGGTCCGCCGGCGGGGGTGACGCTGATCCGCAATGCGGCGGGGATTTCGCTGATCGACTCCGGAATTTCTGCCGCTGTGGTGGATGGGTGCATCGTTCCCGCGCTGGCACAGCTGGGACTGACGCCGGACGATCTCGACTTCGTGCTCTGCACTCATTGTCATGGAGATCACATCGGCGGACATGCGCGGTTGCGGGAGCTGGCGCATCGGGCGAAGTTCGGCGTCTGTGCTGCGGGGGCGGATAAGCTCCGGCGGCCGCTCTTCTACAGCCGGGCGATCCGGGCGAAATTTCCGGAGGAGAGCCCGGCGCCGCCCGCCGTGCTGGAGGGGGTGGAGCCGGATTTTCTGATCGAAGCTGACGAAATGGTCGGCGGACTCCGGCTGATTCCCGCTCCCGGGCACGATTCCGACGCGGTGGCGTTCTTCGCGCCGGAACAGCGGCTGCTGATAACCGGCGATTCCGTGCAGGGCAACGGCACATGGGGGCAGGGGATCGCGCTCATCATGGATCCTGTGGCCTACCGGGAGTCGCTGCAGCGGCTGATGGCGCTCCAGGCGGAGGTGCTGGTGGCGGGGCACCGCTTCGAACCCTTCCCGCCGGTGCTCCACGGAGCGGAAAAAGTTCGATCATTTCTGGAGGAGTCGCTTTCATTTTCCGAAAAGTATGATATACTCATACGGGAGGCGGTGGAAGCGGGAGTCCGGTCTGTGCCGGAGATCGCCCGCCGCCTGCTGGAAAAGATCGGCTGTGGCCGCCCGGAGAAGCTCTTTCTCGCGTGCTGGACCGTGGCCGGTTATGGAAAGGAACGATGAGCGACAGAATCCGAATCAGAGTGCTTGACGCCGTTCGTGCGGGACGGGGCGAGGCGACCAAGAAGTCGATTGAGAACGCGACCGGTCTCGCCTGCGCCACCGTGTGCAAAACGGTGGATTCCCTGCTGGCCGACCGCACGATCTTTGCGCGGCGCGAGGCGCCGAGCGGCCGCGGCCGGCCGGCATTGCCGCTGGCGCTCAATCTCGATTCTGCGCTGTTCGTCGGGCTGGATCTCGGTGGGGAATCGTGGCGGATTCTCTTTTCTGATCTCGGTTTCAACCGGCTCTATTACCGGAAGATCGTTACGCCGCCTTATACGGGGAAGGAGGCGTTTTTTCGCCATCTTTTTGCATTCATCCGCAGTTCGCTCGCGGAGAGCCGTCTCGATGCGGCGAAGCTCCGGCTGATCGGGCTGGCCGTTTCGGCGAATGCCGACCCGGATACGGGGGTGGTGGTTTCGGCCGGAAACATGGGGATTCGCTGGGGGGCGAACCTCCCGGTCCGCGCGGAGGTTGAGCGGGAGTTCGGTGTCCCCGCCTGCGTCATCACTACGCAGGCCGCCGCCGCCTGGGCGGAGTACAAATTCGGCACAGCCGCCGGAACCGGCGACCTCGTCACCGTCGGACTCGGGGTCGGCATTGGTGCGGCGATCATCGCACAGCATCAGCTGATCGTCAGCCGGCCGGACCGTCCGGCCGGATACATCGGTCACCTCTACATCCCCGGCAACCGGGAGCTCTGCGTCTGCGGTTACCGCGGCTGTCTGGAGGCGTTTGCGGGGGCGCGTTCCCTCGCCGCCATCGCCCGGCGGCGGCACGAGAACGATCCGGCGTATCCTCTCTGGCAGAATGCGGCGGCGATCGATCTTGCGGCGGCGGCGGGGGATCGCCGGGCCATCGCATTGCTGAATCGCGCCGCCGCCTGTGACGCGGTCGGCATTGCGGGGCTGATTCAGATGTATCAGCCGGATGCGCTCATCTTCTCCGGCGGGCAGAGCCGCGAGGAGGGCTATCTCTACAATGCGGTGCTCCGCCGCCTGAAGCGCCTGGTGCCGGAGGATCGGCGCCGCGGCATGAAAATTGCCATCACCACGCTCGGAGACGCGCAGTCCGCGCTGGGCGTCATCCGGCTCGCCTACGAAAAATTCTTCTGATTGTCCTTTTTGGCAATTTGCATTCGATGCGGATTGGGTGTATAATTAAATCGCATTCGATTTAAATTGGATTTCATAAGGGGAAAGGATCGTTTTTCTATGTCTGGGATAAGAAATGTTCTGGTCACCGGAGCGTCGAAGGGAATCGGTGCGGCGACGGCGGTGGAGTTCGCCCGTTCCGGCTGCAATGTCGGCATCAATTTCCATCGGGATGAGGAGGGGGCAGCCCGGACGCTCGCCCGCTGTCGGGAGTGCGGCGTCGAGGCGGAGCTCTTCAAGGCGGATGTCAGCGATTACGGCGAGTGTGAACGGCTGTTCCGGGAGTTTCTCGACCGGTTCGGCGGCCGGATTCACGTGCTGGTCAACAACGTCGGCGGCGCGCAGGTGATTCCGCCGGGCGGCTTCGAAGATATGCCGATGGAGTACTGGGATGCGCAGATCCGCTTCAATCTCGGTGCGGCGGCCTGCTGTGCCCGGCTGGCGGCGAAGAACATGATCGACAACCGCATTCCGGGTAAAATCATCAACATCAGTTCGATCCACAGCCGGGTCACCTGGGTGCGGCGGAAGATGATTCCCTACGGACCGGCCAAGGCGGGGCTGAACATGCTCACGGAGGCGCTCGGCGTCGAACTGATCGAACACGGCATCAACGTCAACGGCATCGCGCCCGGCTTCATCGCCTCTCCGCTCACCGAATTCCGCTACACGCCGGAGGAGCGGCAGGCGTTTCTGCGGAAGATTCCGGCGGGGGTCTTCGGCCGGCCGGAGGATATCGCTCATCTCGCGGTTTTTCTGGCCGACGACGAGAAGGCGAAGTTCATCGTCGGCCAGACCATCGGCGTCGACGGCGGGCAGTCGGTGTCGGGCATGATCGAAAGTTTCAACTGAACCGGCCGGATCTCGCCGGAAGGAGTGCAAGATGGAAGAAAAATTCTGTTCCTGCCGCAGCAACTGGAGTTACGGGCTGGCCCGGGAGTGCCGGCGCGGACTCGTCCGCGGCATGGGTTACACCGAACAGGAGTTCGACCGGCCGATCGTGGCGGTCATCAACAGCTGGAATGAGTACAATCCGGGCCACGTCCACCTCCGGACGCTGAGCGAACGGGTCAAGCAGGGAATCCGCGAGGCGGGCGGGCTGCCGTTCGAAATGATGACCACCGGAATCTGCGACGGCATGGTACTGCGCGATCCGAAGTACGTGGAGCTGCCCAGCCGCAACCTCATCGCCGACGAGGTCGAACTCACGGTGGAGAGCAACATGTTCGACGCGATGGTCCTGCTCTCGACCTGCGATTCGATCGTGCCGGGCCACCTGATGGCGGCGGCGCGGCTTGACATTCCGGCGGTGGTGGTGACCGGCGGCTACATGCCGATGCCCTATCTGGACGGGAGTTCCGCCAACTACATCGAACTTACCGATCATGTCGGCAAGGCGCTCGACGGCAGCTACGACCGCGCCCGCGCCGAGCGGGAGGTCGCCGCCATGTACGGTCCCTGCGGCGCCTGCGGCGTGATGACCACCGCCAACAGCATGTGTCTCGCGGCGGAGGCGCTCGGCATGTCATTGCCGGGGAACGCCACCGCGAGCGCCCACAGTTCGGAACTGCTCCAGATCGCCTACCGGGCCGGGCGGCAGGTGATGGAGCTGCTGCGAGCGGGAATCACCGCGCGGAAGATCATCACCCGTGATGCGGTGGAGAACGCCATCCGCGAAACGATGGCGACGGCCGGTTCGACCAATCTGCTGCTTCATCTGCCCGCCATCGCCACCGAGGCGGGGCTTTCCGGCGAATGGTGGAAGCTTTTCGACGAGGCGAGCCGGAAGGTGCCGCTCCTGGTCGCCTCATCGCCGAGCGGGCCGTGGCATTTTCAGGACATCGACCGGGCGGGCGGTTCGCGCGCGCTCTTTGCGGAACTCCTGCCGCTGCTCCACGGAGACGCGCTCACCGTCACCGGGAAGACACTGCAAGAGAACTACGCCGACGCGGTGAACTTCGATCCGCGGGTCATCACCACGCTGGAGAAACCCGCCGCCGCCAACGGCGCACTCTTCGTCCTCTACGGAACTCTTGCTCCGGAGGGCGGAATCGTCAAGGAGGCGGCGGTGCCGGAGTCGATGCGCCGTTTCTCCGGACCGGCGCTGGTGTTCGACACTCTCGATCAGGCGCTCGAAGCGCTCCACGGCGGGAAGATTCAGGGAGGCGAGGCGCTGATTCTGCGCTATCTGGGGCCGCGGGCGCGGTTCGGCACCACCGCCTATCCCTTCCAGAAGGAGCTCAAGGGGATGGGGCTGGCGGACAAGGTGGCGATCATCACCGACGGCCGCTTTTCCGGCGGCAGCAGCGGACTGTCGATCGGCTACCTTTCGCCGGAGGCGGCGCTCGGCAGTCCGCTGGCATTGGTCGAAAATGGTGACCGGGTCGTCATCGATCTGGATGACCGCCGCCTTGATCTGGAGGTCGCGCCGGAGCTTCTCGCCGAACGGCGGCGCCGCTGGAGCTGGCAGTTCGACGGAACCGGCCACCACAAGTTTCTGCGGCTCTTCTCGCGCAATGTCGGTTCCACCGCCCGGGGTGCGGTATGGGAGGTGTGAATCGGTGTGACGTGCTCATCGTCGGCGGAGGGCTCGCGGGCTGTTCCGCGGCGGCGGAGCTCGCGGAGCGCTTCCCGCGCCTTGCGGTCCGCGTCGTCGATGCGGGGGGAGGGGCCTCCACGGAGGTGATGGGATTCTCCGCGCCGGTGGAACAGGAGGACTCTCCTGAGCGGTTTTTCGACGACACGCTCCGCAATGCGAACGGGGAGGGGGATCCCCGTCTGGCGCGTGTGCTCGCCGACCGCGCGTTGCCGGAACTGCACCGCCTCGAGGCGCTCGGCATCGCATTCGACCGGACGCCGGACGGCGCTTACGATACCTTGCGCGCGGCCGGAACGAGCTGCCCCCGGGTGGTTCATTGCGGTACCTCCACCGGGCGGGAGGTGCTTCGCCGCCTCGGCGTCGCACCGGAACGGCGGCGGGTGTCGGCATTGCTGTTGCGGGAGGGGCGGGTCGCCGGAGCGCGTTTTGCCGACGGTGAAACGGTCCGTTGCTCCGCCGTTCTGCTCGCCGGAGGCGGCTTTGCCGGACTGTGGCGGTTCAGCAGCTGGAACAAACTTCTGCGCGGCGACGCCCTGCTTTTCGCCCGTTCCGCCGGTGCGGCGCTGGATGGGCTCGGGCTGGTGCAGTACGAGCCGACCGTCACGGTCTATCCGGAAGCGCTGTGCGGATTTCCGGTCATCACCACCGTGTTGAACGCCGGGGCCCGCCTGCTCGACCGGGAGGGCAACTCCCTGCTGGCGCCCGGCGAACCGGTTCCGTGCAAACGGGAACTTGCCCGGCGCATCGCGGAGGCGCTCGCGGCGGGGCGGGGGTGGGAGCACGGCGGAATCCGCTACGATTTCAGCGGCGTCGATGAGGCGGAGTTCGCCCGGAAATATCCGGGATATTACCGGAAGTTCTGCCGGTTCGCCCGGTCGTTTCGCGAACTCTTCTTCGAGGTGAAGCCGGGAGCGCACACCACGCTCGGCGGAATCCGGATCGAACCGGATGGATCGACCGCCGTTCCCGGTCTCTTCGCCGCCGGAGAGTGTATCGGCAACCTCCACGGATGCGACCGGCTCGGCGGCAACGCCGGGCTGGAGGTGCTGGTCTTCGGCCGGATTGCCGGAGCGTCGGCGGGGAGGTTTGCCGCCGCGCAGCCAACCGGATATCCCGCGGGCGCGGCCACGGTGGAAACGATGGATGTGACCGCCACACCGCCGGAACTCTTCCCGGCAATCGGGGCGATCCTCGACCGTTCCTGTGGCGTGCTCCGGTCGGAGAGGGCGCTGCGGGAGGGGCTTCGGGCGTTGGCGAAGCTCCCGGTCTCCCCTCATGGCGAGCTGGCGCGGCTGACGCTGGAGGATGCTCTTACACGTCTGCTTCGGCAATCCGGAGCCGGAGCTGATGCAGCAGAAACTCCGGAGTGAGTTCCGCATCGAGCCTCAGCAGGCGCAGCCACTCCTCTTCGCGCGACGCGGTCACCAGTGCGGCGGAGTTGAGCAGATGCCGCAACCATGTGCCGTCTGTGGGCGCGAGAGCCTTCCTGGTCAGCAGATAGTCGAGGTCGAGGTCGAAGAGAAATCCCGGCGTATCTTCGGGATGGAATTCCGCTTCGGCGAAACGCTCCGCCAGAAAGTCGCTCTCGAAGACCCGGGAGGCGCGCGGCCGGAACTCCTCCGGATGGTTGAGCAGGCAGTTGAGCTCCGGCCACGTGGTGTCGGCGGCGACCCGGATGCGGGGATTCAACGATTCTTTGATGACGTTTTCCGTGGAATGCGCAATGACGATCGAGCGCGAAATCACGCCGCCGCGAAGGGCCAGATCGAGATGTTCGTCGTGCCGGAGACGCCGGAGCGCGGCTTCCACCGACGCATCGCTCCGCCAGTCGAATTCGGCGATCCAGGATTCACGCTCCGCTTCGCTGGAGGCGGCGCGCGAGAAGGCCGGCAGCGTGTCGGTGTGATGGTCGAAGGTCACCGCGACCGGCGGAGTTTCGACCGTCCGCCGATGGCGGCACCACGCCCGCAGCACTTCATGATGCTGCGAAACGACCTCCAGCGGCGGCATCTTATGGTTTCTCCTGCGAATCCGCCGGGCCGGAGCAGGGCAGGAAAATGCAGAAGTTGGAACCGGCTCCGGGAGTGCTTTCCAGCTGGATCCACCCCTGGTGGTGGGAGACGGTTCCGTAAACCATCGCCAGCCCCATGCCGGTGCCGCGGCCGACCGGTTTGGTGGTGAAAAACGGCTCGAACGCCTTCTCTATCGTGGCGCGATCCATACCGCAGCCGTTGTCGGCAACCTGAATGAAGATGTAATCCTCCGGGCGGGCGCCGGGATGATCGGCGGGCGGCGAGAAGGGGAGCGGCGCTTCCGTGGCCGGACCGGCGAAGAGGGTCAGCCGCTGTTCGCCCTCGTTCTGCTCCATCGCGTCGATCGCGTTGAGCATCAAATTGAGCAGAACCTGTTGAAGCTGCAGACTGTCCGCACGGACGGTCGGCATACCGGGAATCGTGCGGAAGGAGATCTCCACCTGCCGCTTGTTCGGGCCGAGCAGAGCGAGGCTGCTCTCGATGGTTTTGCGGATGTCCACGTCGGTCACCCGGTATTTCCCCTTGCGGGCGAATCCGAGCAGCTGGCTGGTGAGGTGCCCCGCCTGTTCGGCGATGCCGGAGATCTTCTCCAGATGGGCGGTCACCTCCGGATTTTCCGGCGGATAGAGCAGCGTGATGACATCGACATGGCCGAGGATGGCGTGGATGTAGTTGTTGAAGTCGTGAGCGATTCCGCCGGCGAGAAGACCGAGGGATTCAATCCGCTGGGAGTGGGTGAGCTGTTCGGAGAGCCGCTCCTTCTCCGCCGCCAGCCGGGTCTCTTCGGTGATGTCGCTGCCGATCAGCACCAGCAGGGTCTGGCCGCGCAACCGGATCGGCGACAACGTACAGGCCAGCGTGACGGCGCGGGAACTCTGCTCGTCGAGGATACAGCGGAAACGGACCGGCGCCGCAGGAACCCGGTCCAGTTGGAACTCGGGGGGCGAAATCACCCGGAGCCGCGGAAAGAGCGGCCGCTTCTCCAGCGAAGCCGCCGATTCCGCCCCGAGCAGTTTCACCGCGGAGAGGTTGGCGTCGACGATTCGCCCCTCCTCGTCGGTCATGAGGATCAGTTCTCCGGCATTTTCCAGCACCAGCTGGTAGCGGTTCTCCCATTCACGCAGGTGGGCCTCCAGCTCCTTCGAGCGGCCGTAACTGCCGAAAAAGGCGAAGAGGATATCCAGCGGACTTTTTTCGCCGGTGCGGACATCCTTTTCGATTTTCGCCAGATAGATGCTCAGCAGGGCGGCGAGCCAGAGTTCGGCGATGGCCCGGGCGAGAAATTCGCCGTCGATGAGTTCCGCCGGAAGCCCGAGCAGGGTCAGCACCAGCTGCCGGAGGAGCGCTCCGGCCAGATGCGCGGCATAAAAGGCCAGCAGAATCGAGAAGAAGCGGTTGATTCCGTAGTTCTTGCACCGGGTGAAGACGATGGGCAGCAGGAAGAAGTCCAGCAGACGCGACAAGGCGGTGACGTTCATCGACGCGCGGCTGGCGCCGAGCAGGCGGTCGAGGGTGGCTCCGGGCAGTCCGGCGGTGATGGAGAAGCCGAGCCAGTTGCACTGGAGCCGGGTGATCTCCCCCAGATAGAGGTAGAGCCCGTAGAGGGCGACGACGCCGAGAATGATCCGTTGTGCGGCGAGGGTGCCGTCAATGATGTAGACCATCAGAAACGCCGCCATCAGCGGCAGGAAAATGACGATCGGACCGATGGGGAAATCGAGGGTTCCCGCCAGCGTCGCCCGGATGTCGGCCGCGGCGACCAGATGGGCGAAGAGCAGCAGTACCCCGAGCGCCATGTGAAACGGCGCCTGCCCGATCGCGCTGCGCTGATTGTAGAGGAGGGAGAGGCCGACGAAGAGAAAGGTCATCTCCAGAAAAGCGAGGGAAAGGGCATGAAAGTATTCCATCAGACGTTCCCCTGGGGTTTTTTCAACAGCGTGACGCGGCGTCGTTTCTTTCGTTCACGGAAGGTGCGCATCTGGAGCTGCCAGGCGTTCCATCCATTGTGCCAGATGACGTAGAAGGTCGGGCCGAGCGCGATCAGGGGATTGGCGTAGGTGATCGCGAGAAAGATCGTGAGCGTGGTGTTCTTCTGCCCGAGCACCTGGCTGGATTCGCGGAAGAACTTCTTCCCGCCGATCATCCGGCCGCCGGCGAAGTTGACGATGCAGATGAGCAGCGAGACGACGGCGATTTTCCACAGGATGCCCGGCGGCAGGTTCGCCTGCTGTTCGCGCAGGAACTGCGAAGCATTGGCGATGATGAGGAAGATTGCCGCCACCCAGGTGAAGAACGAGAGATTCTTGCACCGTTTCGGCAGCTCCGTCGCCGCAGGATAGAGTTTGCGGAGCGGAACCGCCAGCGCGACCGGAATCCCCACCACGATGCAGAGGCTGCCGATCACGTCGGCGAAGACCGTCGGCGCCGGATTGCCGATCGCAATCGGAATCAGGAAGGGGAAAAGCACCGCCATCCCGAGGTTGGTCGCGAGAAAGGCGCTGACCGCGTAATCCACCCGTTCGCCGAGCAGTCCGACGATCACCGGCGCCGCGGTGGCGGTCGGCGTGATGCCGGTGAAGAAGGCCACTTCGGCCAGCTCCCGGTTCCCGGCGAGCATGAAGATCCCCCAGCCGCCCATGCCGACGGCGATGTTGGCGAGCAGGATGATGAGATGGTGCACCCGGATGGAGCGTACGGTGAACTTCACCTGCAACATCACCATGAACATCATTCCGACGATCAGCCAGCGGATCAGCCAGTTCAGCGAGGCCGCCCACGGGCAGAAGTAACCGGCGATGAAGGCGCCGAACAGAGCGAGGTTGCGCAAATAGGCCATGATGGATCACGCCTCCCCGGCAAACGTACGGCGGACCGCGTCGGCGAGATCCTCCGCCACATTGACGCCGGTAAGATCGGTGGTGCGGACCACTTCGGCGCCGTAGCCGGTCTTGACCAGCCAGACGGTGCGGCAGCCGGCGGCGCGCCCCGCTTCGAGGTCGCTGAGGCGGTCGCCGACCATCACCGAGTTCGCCAGATCGATTTCATGCTCCCGCGCCGCCTGCAGCAGCATGCCGGGAGCGGGTTTCCGGCAGTCGCAGGGGCCGGTGTGCTTCGGGTGATGGGGGCAGAAGTACCAGCCATCCACCTTCGCTCCGGCGGCGGCGAGCAGTTCGTCAATCCGGCGGTGGACGGCATTCACCTCGTTTTGCGTGTACATGCCGCGCGCGACGCCGGACTGGTTGGTCACCACGATGGCGAGGAAGCCGTGCGCGTGGATTTCACGGAGCGCTTCCGGAACGCCGGGAATCAGTTCCGCCTTGTCCGGGTCGGAAAGGTAGTCGACCTCGACGTTGATGACGCCGTCGCGGTCGAGAAAAAAAGCCTGTTTCATCGGGATATCTCCAGAATACCGGTCGGAATCTCTTCGAAGACCGTTATCGTTTCAGAGGAAAATGTTTCGCGCAGACGCGCGGCGAGGCGGGTCCGCTCCTCCTGCGTCCGGCAGATTGCGAACATCGTCGGCCCGCTGCCGGTGATCTGGGAGTTGAGCGCGCCGTTGGCGTTCATAAACTCCCGCAACTGCCGCAGCATCGGGAACTTTTCGTAGAGAGCGAATGCAAGATCGTTGTGCAGCAGCCGGGCAACACTTTCGGCATCGCCGGCGCGGAGCGCCGCGATCAGCCGCGGAAGCCGCTGTTCCGAATCCTCGCCGATCCGGGAGCGGTCGAGGTTGGTGTAGGCCCACTTCGCGCTCACGGGGAAGTGCGGATTGACCACCAGCAGAAGCGGTACCGTGAGGATCCCCTCAATCGGAGCAATCCGGTCCCCCACGCCGGTCGCCGTTGCGGCACGGGGCGAGAGGAAATAGGGCACATCCGCCCCGAGGGTGAGCGCGAGTGCCGCGAGGTCGTCGTGCGCAACCCTGCCGTAATGCGCGGAGAGCAGAGAAAGTACCGTCCCCGCGTCGGCGCTGCCGCCGCCCATCCCGGCGGCCACCGGAATCTGCTTTTCGATATGGATCGACCAGGTGGGAGAAATCCCGGCGGCGTCGGCGTAGGCGAGTGCCGCGCGGCCGGCGAGATTCTCGAGATTCTCTGGCAGGCCGGCGAGCGAACTGCTCAGCCGGATGCCGGGAGCCGCGTCAAAGTCGATCGTGATGCGGTCGGCGGGGTACCCGAGCGGTAGAAAGAGGGTTTCCAGATCGTGGTAGCGGTCCGGCCGCCGCGCGGTCACCTTGAGGTAAAGGTTGAGTTTCGAAACGGCTTTCGCTTCCGCGATCATGGCGACACGCCCTCCCGTCGGTTTTTCCTAGTTCAGTTCGCTCTGGGTGCAGGGGGCGAACTTGAAGCCGTATTGTTCGTTGTAGCGGCGCGCCTCCGCTTCGATGGCGACGGCGAGCCGGAGGGCACGGAGCCCCTGTTCGCCCGGCACTTTGGCCTGGCAGAGCACGCCGGTCATCTTCGTGCGGTTGACCGCGAGAATGAAATCTTCCAGCTCCGCGGCGAGGGCGTTCTTTTCATCGAGGTTGACGTCCTTGCGCGCCAGCCCGATCCGGTTGCGTTTGAGCACCATGCCGAAGTGTTTGCCGTAATCCATCGAAATGTAGGAGTTCTCCTGGAACACCCGGAAGCGGCGCATCGGCTCCTGGCTGACCCGGCTGGCGGTGAGGCTGGCGCAGCTGCCGTTTTTGAATTTGATCCGGGCGTTGACGATGTCTTCGGTCTTGCTGAGCACCGGGATGCCGACCACGTCGTAGCGTTCCACTTCGGAGTCCACCATGGTCAGCACCAGGTCGATGTCGTGAATCATCAGGTCGAGCACGACGCTCACCTCGGTGCCGCGGCGGGGCAGGCCGGGACGCGGCGGCGGATACTGGGCGAGGCGGTGCGCCTCGATGAAGCGGGTGTGGGCGGCGTATTTTTCGAGGAAATCCATCGCCGGATTGAACCGTTCAACGTGGCCGACCGCGAAGACGACGCCGTGTTTTTTCGCGCATTCGACCATCTCCACCGCTTCCGGAATGTTGGCGGCCAGCGGTTTTTCCACGAGGACATGCTTGCCCATTTCCAGCAGCGGCATGGTGGCGGAGTGGTGGTAGTTTGCCGGAACGGCGACGCTGAGCGCCTCGCATTGAGCGGCGAGTTCACGCCAGTCATCGAAAACCTTGAGCCCGAATTCCGCACCGACCTTCTCCGCGGTCTCCTTCTGAACGTCGAAGATTCCGACCACTTCCGCGTTCGGACTCTGGGCATACAGCCGGGCATGGTGGCGGCCGAGGGC
>NZ_DBEXAY010000060.1:0-3764 GCF_048170485.1 Victivallis sp.
CTTTTCCGCGCGGCGAAGGAGGAAAACGGCGCGCTCCGGGTGAGCTTCGACAACGCCGAGGGCGGACTCAAGACCTCCGACGGCAAGGCGCCGAACGGAATGCGCTTCGCATGGATGAGTACTCCCGCGCGCTGCCGGCGGAGAAGGAATTTCTGCGCATCGATGCGGAGAAGCCGGAGCAGATGATTCCGATTCTGCAGAAGAACAACGTGAAGCGCTACGGCACCATCACGCCTGCTGACGGCAAAGGGGCGATCCGGATGACCGATCTTCAGATCGTCGACCGGGGCGACTTCAAGCTGGTGTTTCTGGTGGCGATGGGGGATCCTGCGGTCCGGCTGGCGAAGGTGTCGCTGAATCTGGAGGATGGAGGCAGTTTCTACCTCTGCGACGCGATCCGGCGGCGGATTCTGCTCAACGGCAAGAAGGAGTGCTGGAGCGCGGAGGAGCTGCGCCGCGGCTTTGAAGTGGTTCTGCCGTCGCAGCAGCGGGTGGTGCTGACGCTGGAGCGGACCCGCCCCGCCGGAATGGAACAGAGTGTCTCTGTTGAAGCGCGTCGCGAGGAGTTCCGGCAGCAGCAGCGGCAGGAACAGCCTGCGCTGGCCGCTTTTGCCGCCGAGCGAAAGCGGTTGCAGAAGGTCTATCAGGAGGAACGCATCTGGCACGGCGTCAATGCGGAAAAGTGCGTCAAACTGGATCTCTCCGGCTTCGTCAATATGGCGTTCCGGGATGAGATCGCCGGCGACCGGAAGGGGGGCTGGTTCGATCAGGGCGGCAACGATTTTGCGAACATGCCGCTGGGGGACCGGGTGTTCGCCGGGGTGCCGTTCCGCATCATCGACCCTGCCGCCAACGGGAATAAGGGCGTCATCGTCCTCGCCGGGAAAGAGCGGGATTACTTCCCCGCTGAGGTTTTGGGGATTCCGGTCAACCGGAAAGCGGCCGCACTCTATTTTCTCCATACGATGGGATGGGGAGAGAAGGGGCAGAAGGCACTCATCTACCGGATTCATTACGTGGATGGCTCTTCGCTGGAGATCCCCGTGGTAGGCGAGCGGGATATTTGCGGCTGGTGGGGCGCGAAGGCCGCGCCGAATGCGAAGATCGCCGTGGAGGTTCCCAACGCGCAGAAGGATGTGGTGAGCATGCAGTGTTTCCGCTGGCGGAATCCGCACCCGGAGAAGGAGATTCGTGCACTCGACGTGGTTTCCGCCCGGGAGAGTGCGGTTCCGGCGCTGGCCGCGGTCACCGTGGAGACTCCCTGACAATCCGAAAGAATTCCCATGAGAGAGAATTGCGACTTTTCTTGCCCCAAAAGCTTGACATGATTCCGAATCCCGGTTAGAGTATAAAAATCGGGGTTCAAGCCCGGTCAATCAACAGGGAAAGGAAAATGTATGGGCAGATTTCTGATGTTGTTCGCCGCGCTGGCGTTTCTGGCGGCGGACGCGGTCGCGGCTCTCAAGGTCGATCCGGTCTTCTCCTCCAACATGGTGCTCCAGCAGGAGAGGCCGATCGCTTTCTTCGGCTCCGCCGATCCCGGGAGTTCCGTGACGGTCGAGTTCAACGGAAAAAAGGTGACCGTCAAGGCCGGTGATGACGGCAAATGGCGCGCCGAGTTCCCGGCGGTGAAGGCGGGGGAAACCGCTTATACGGTCCGGATTTCCGACGGGAAGAAGAGCGTGACCCTCAACGACGTTCTGGTCGGCGAGGTGTGGTTCTGCTCCGGCCAGTCCAACATGCAGATGCCGGTCGGCAAGGTCTTCCGCCGCGGCTGGTCGGCCGAGAACTGCGAAGAAGAGGTGCGCAACGCCACCGATCCGCAGATCCGCTACGCCTTTCAGCGGCTGGTCTCCTCGCAGACCGACCGGAAGCCCGCCCGCTATTCTCAGGCGACGGGTTGGGTGAAGTGTTCGCCGGACGTCGCCCATTACTTCAGCGCGACGGCCTATTTCTTCGGCCGGAAACTGCGGCAGGATCTCAAGGTGCCGATCGGCCTCGTCAACGCCTCCTGGGGCGGTACCCGGATTGAACCGTGGATCTCTGAAGAGGGCTACAAACAGGCCGGGCTGGACCACGAAGCCGGGCAGATCGACCGCTTCAAGATGACGCCCGAGGAGAAGAAGGCGTTCGAAGCGAAAGAGCAGGAGCGGTTCAGCCGCGAGATGGCGGCGTGGTACCCGAACTTCGAAAAGGCGGAAGCCGCGGCGAAGAGCCGGGCCGCCGGATGGGCGGATCCCGCCTTCGACGACTCCGCGTGGAAGAAGTGGAACAATCAGGACCGCTACAACAAGTTCGTCGTCCGCTGGTACCGGATGAAGTTCCAGCTGCCGAAGTCGATGCAGAACCAGAAGGTGCGTCTCTCCATCGGCAAGGTCGGGGAAACCGCCGACGTCTATCTCAACGGCAAACGGATCGGCGGTTGGAAGCCGTTCGACGCGGAGAAGAGCAAGCGGATTTCGCTTGAGCTTGCCGCCGACGCGTTCCAGCCGGGAGAGAATGTGATCGCCGTGCGGACCGAGAACTTCTTCAACTCCTCGACCACCAACAATATGAACAGCATCCGGCAGGCCCGCCTCTCCGCCGGCAAGGCGAGGTTCGCGCTCAACAAGTGGGTGCAGGCCGATGAGTACAACGAGCGGCAGCAGCCGATTGCCGGGAAACGCGCCCCGGGATTCATCAACATTCCCTACAAGAGCCACCAGTTCCCCGGCGCGCTCTACAACGGCATGACCGATGCCTGGACCAAACTCCCGGTGCGCGGCGTGATCTGGTATCAGGGGTGCTCCAACGCCGGGCAGCAGCACTACTATCCGCTGCACAAGGCGCTGATTGCCGACTGGCGCGCGAAGTGGAACAATCCTGACATGCCGTTCCTGATCGTCCAGCTCGCCGGATACGAACCCGGCCGCGCCAACAACTGGAAAAACTCCGACCCCAACCGCCCCTCCGGCTACGCGCTGACCCGGGACATTCAACAGCAGATGCTGAAGATTCCGAACGTCGGTCTCGCTTGTGCGATTGACATCGGCGAAGCGGCGAACATCCACCCGGCCAACAAGCAGGATGTCGGCCGCCGTCTGGCGCTGGAGGCGGAGCGGATCGCCTACGGGAAGAAGATCGTCAGCCGCGGCCCGCTCTTCCGCGCGGCGAAGGAGGAAAACGGCGCGCTCCGGGTGAGCTTCGACAACGCCGAGGGCGGACTCAAGACCTCCGACGGCAAGGCGCCGAACGGATTCGCCGTGGCTGGCGCGGATAAGAAGTTCGTCTGGGCCGATGCGAAGATCGACGGCGATACGGTGCTGGTGAGTTCTCCGTCGGTTCCGGCTCCGAAATATGTCCGTTACGCCTACGTCGGTTATCGCGGGGACTGCAACCTCCGCAACCAGGCGGATCTGCCCGCTTATCCGTTCCGTTCGGATGCGATTGATTACGCCGCCGTGAAATAACCGGACGTTCTCTTTTTGCGCGTCCCCGCCGGTTCTCGTGACCGCGGGGGCGCTTTTTTGTCGGGTCTTCCCGGCGGCATCAGGGGAACAATGCCATTCTTCCTCCCCGGAAGACACAAGGCCGCACGCGGGGGGAATTCAAGTTTGGAGATCGAAGAAAAAAAGTGGTACACCCAAAGGGATTTGAACCCCTAACCTTCTGGTCCGTAGCCAGACGCTCTATCCAATTGAGCTATGGGTGCACGTATTGATGCAACGTTTTTAAATATACCCCGGGAATCGGCGTTTGCAAGCTCAAAACGTGAAAAAATTACA
>NZ_DBEXAY010000061.1:0-31461 GCF_048170485.1 Victivallis sp.
ACTGTGATATAATTAATACAAACAAAAGCGTATCGATGGGGACATGGATGAGTTCGGGCGGTAAAATACGGAACTTGAATGATCTGGCCAAGCACTTCAACTGCACGGCGATGACCGTTTCGATGGCGTTGCGCGATTCGGAGCAGCTGCCGGTGTCCTTGCGGGAAAAGATCAAAAAATTTGCCCGGGAGAATAATTTCTCACCGCGGAGTTATCATCGACGAAACGCTGCCGCTCCAGCAGAGAGCGGGAGACATTCTTCTCCTCCGGGGCCTCTGCTGATTCTGCACAATGAGCGGTATCAGGAGCCGAATCCCGCGCGGGACCTCACGATGCCGGAAGCATTTCAGAGGTTGAACTGTCGTGGTGTCAAGTACTCGTATGTCGACGTCGCGGAATTCAACCGCAATCCCGGGATGATACGCAACTTTGCGGGGGTTCTCTATTACAATGACCAGCCGATCGAGCTGCCGGACGACATTCCCGTAATGCAACTCTTCGGCTGGACACCGCTACGTTCCCGGCAGGATCGGGTGACGGTCAACGATGTTGAGATCGCGGAAATCGCGGCGAAGTTCTTTCTGAAGGCCGGCGTGAAGCGCCTTGCCATCGTCTGGCGCGATGACATGCTCGATTACTGCAAGGAACATCCGCGCATCACCTGTCTGGAAGAACAGCTCAGACGGGCGGGCATTCCGACCACTCCCCTCAGCTTCTCCCGCAAAGAGAGTAATTTTGTCCCCCGGCTGCAGCACTACTTGAATGAAAAAGGCGGTCAGGCAGGATTCTTCGCCTTCACCGGAGTTTGCGGCTTGATGCTCGCCTGTGCGCTGGAAGGGCTTCAACAGTGGAAATGCTATGCGCCTGCATACGTTCTGGTCTGTGACAACAATGCGCTTCTGAAAGATTTCATGCCGCAGCCCGCCACAATCGATCTGAATTTCTCCATGTTGACGAAGCGGGCAGTCGACGGACTTCTCTGGAGACTGGAAAATCCGGATGCACCCAATACCATCCTCTATCAGTCTCCCAGACTGGAACTGCCGGAACCACCATCAGATAAAACGGAGGAACTGTCATAATGCATCA
Source organism: Victivallis sp. (assembly GCF_048170485.1). Classification (NCBI taxonomy): domain Bacteria; kingdom Pseudomonadati; phylum Lentisphaerota; class Lentisphaeria; order Victivallales; family Victivallaceae; genus Victivallis; species Victivallis sp. Next base: position 1,090 of record NZ_DBEXAY010000061.1, read on the forward strand.
TCCCATCCCATTCAGCCCCTGTCACCCGGCATTGCCGGCCTGTGTGAAAAAAACATTCACGCTTATTGAACTTCTAGTTGTAATTGCGATCATTGCAATTCTGGCATCCATGCTGCTTCCGGCGTTGAATCACGCGAGGGAAAATGCAAGAAGTTCCCAATGTATGAACAATTTGCGACAGACCTCCACCTTCATGCAGCTCTACGCGCTGGACAACAACCATCTTGCAATCGCGGCCCGCGGCACCGGCACACCGTGGATCGCCATGCTGTATGAAGGCAAATATGTCAAATCCAAAACTGACAAACTCTGTTACTGTCCTTCCCTGCCCTACGATACCAGTATTTCAAACCTGCACCTGCAGACCTTCGGCACCCTCTGGATGCGCTGGGATGACGAGGAAAAACACTGGGATAGATACGGGCACGGGAAATTCCGCACCTTCAATCAGAGCAACTTCAATCAGCCGAACAACGCCATGTGTTATGTCACCACCCGGGTCCGCAACCCCTCCACCATGCCGCATTTTGCCGACACCAAGGTGATTTCAGGAACGAAACCCTATCACGGAACCGCCAATCTTCAGATGTATTCGTCTTCCACCGAATTCCTCTCGCTCCATCACCAGAATACCGCCAACGTCGCCTTCTTCGACGGACACGCCTCACGGACCACCCTGAATCGTCTGGCGGAACTTGGAGTCCGCTTCGTCACGACCGCGGAAGAAGTTCGCCTGCAGTTGATTTTCTAGGAGTCCGCCGTGAAACATAAACTCTTCCTGTTTCTCCCGACACTCATCTGGGCGGCCCTCCCGGTATCGGGCTCCGCTGCCGGAGCTCGCGGCACTCTCTTCGACGCGGCCGAACAGCAACCGGCCAGACTCTGGAAACCGGAGCAGAAAGCGACCTGTCAGAGCGGTCTCCTTGACCTGCACTGGGACCCCGGTCGGAACAATATCTGCATCGTCAGCTTTCCCCGCCGGAAAGAGTTGCCGATTCCCGCATTCGACGAGGCGAACTGCCACATCGAACTGGAACTGCCGCCGAATTCGCCGGTGGATAATTTCAATCTCCGGTTCGTCGACTCCCGCAATGAGGTATTTCAATGGCGGATACCGTTCCGAGTGGGGAAAAACGGAATGCGGGAACTCAATATGAAGCTCACTCCGGAGAATTTTTTCACCTCCTTTCAGGGAAACGCGGATGGAAAGATCGATTTCCCGCTCTGGTTCTTCTCCATCACCGCCAGTGCCCCAAAAGGGAGCGGCAAAGTGTCGCTGAAGTTGAAAAAAATCGAATTTGAATCCACCCGCAAAACCGCACTCCACGAAATGCGGTTCGATCTGGAAACCGGGAATCCTCCGCGCGTGTTGCTCCCCGGCCGGGAAAAGGAGCTGAAATTTCAGTTGCACAATCCCGGTTCCCAGCCACTGGTCTGTGACGCCACCTTCACTCTGCGGGACTCCTTCGGCCGGACGATCTCTCTGCCGAAGGAACATATCCGGATTCCGGCCGCGGACACGCTCACCCGGACCCCGGCGGTCACTCTGCCTGCACGCGGCATCTGGTATGTCACGCTCCGCCTGGAACAGGAAGGCGGCGGCTATGCAGAACAGGTCCGCAGTTTCGCTTGCATGATTCCAGCCGGAGTGCAACAAACACCCGCACCTGCCGATGCATTTCTTTTCGGCGTCTGTATTCCCTCCATCAGCCGTCCACAGGTATTCGAGCGCGAAGCGGAAACCGCCGCATTGTGCGGCGTCACCGCACTTCGGGCCAACTTCCGCTGGCGGGACATGGAGCGGAAACCTGGCCAGTGGGACCTCTCTGTTCAGGAGAAACTGTTGGCAGCTTACGGGAAGTACCGAATCGAAGTACTCCCCATCCTTTCCAACCCGCCGGTCTGGTCGCGCAGCAGCGGTCCGAACAGCACACCGGATTTCACCGATTGGCGAAACTATGTGGGACGAATGTTCAAACAGTTCCGCGGCCGGATCCGTTTCTGGGAGATCTGGAACGAACCGGACCTGCGCAGCTTCGCCGAATTCGGTCCCGCCGACTACGTACAGCTGCAAAAAATCGCCCGGGAGGAACAGCGTCGAGAGGCGCCGGAAAGTCGTCTCCTCTCCGGCGGCTTCGCCACGATGCTTCCGCATAAAAACATCAAACCCGGCTTTCAGGAATACGTTTTGAAACATGCGCAGGAGTACTTCGACATTCACGCATTTCACGGCCACTGCAGTTATCCGCGCTATCTGGAACAGATCCGGCGATTGCACGCCGCCCGTACCCGGTTCGGCATCACCGTTCCCTGGTATGCCAATGAGACCGCAGTCTCCTCCCTCGGTATCGGCGAACGGGGGCAGGCGGAAACCCTCGCCAGAAAATTTCTCTACTCCTGGTCGGAAGGAGCGATCGGTTACAACTGGTACAATTTGCGGAACAACGGCACTGATCCAGCCAACCCGGAGTTCAACTACGGGCTGGTCACGGAGGATTTCTATCCACGGGCGGCCTATGTCGCCTACAATACGCTGGCTACGCTGTTCCGTGGCAAACGGTTCGTCACCCGCCTCACAGCACCCGCCGAAACCAGATTACTGGAGTTTGAAGGCAACGGTGACCGGGTGCTTTCTCTCTGGCTGGAATCCGCCGCAGGGAATGAAAAGAACATCCTGCTGCGAAGCGATGCAACCCGGGCGGAAGCGGTCGACCTGATGGGGAATCGGCGCACGTTGCCGCTCTCCGGCGGACTGCTACAATGGAACGTCTCCGCAACGCCGGAATTTCTCCTGTTCCACAACTGCCGCCGCCTGGAGTATGGCGGAGATCTCCTGCGTTGCAAAGTGCCTCCGTATCTGCTTCCCGGTTGCCCGGCAGCGGCATCGGTGAACTGCCTCAATCCCTTTTTGCATCCGGTCACTCTCCATCTGGAGTTGTCGGGAAAAGAACTGACCGTTTCTCCGGTGACCGCGACCGTCGCGCTCGCGCCCGGCGAGACGAAGGAGGTTCCGCTCGAACTCTCCGCCGCCGGAACCGGGCCCGTTCTGAACGTAACGGCTGTATGGCCGAACGGAAAGGCCGGTACGGCAAAACCGCTCCACGTAGCGCATCTCATTTCGCGCCGCCATCAGCCGGCGGAGTGGGACTTCCAGCTGGATCAACCGCGGCAGGTCCAGTCGCTCTTCGACGCCGATCCCGGCAACACCCACCGCCTGTGGCGCGGTCCACAGGATCTTTCCGCCAAGATCCGGTTGAGCGCCTCGGCAGACAAACTGTTTCTGACCGTGGAAGCCGCCGATGACAAACACTCGCAACCATTCCATGACAGCGATATCTGGAAGGGGGATTCTCTCCAGTTTGCATTTGCCCTGCCGGAACAAAAGGGGCTGTGGGTGGCAGGAGCGGCGCTGAGCGATACCGGTTCTGCCGAGAGCTGGGTCTGGGAGGCGCCGGAGGGCTTCGCCGCAGAACGGCGGGCCCCCGCCTGGAACGTCTCTGCGGAACGCCACGGAACCGTCACCAGGTACTCGCTGGCAATCCCCCTCCGTTCCGTCGGCCTGACCCGGGAACAGCTCACCCGGGGGCTTCGATTCAACCTGTTGCTCAATGACAACGACGGAGAAGGACGGGACGGCTGGATTCAGCTGGAGGACGGAATCACCTCGCACCGTGATGCGGCCCGTTTTCCTCTGGTGGTATTCGAACCATGACAATCCGGAAAATCGGCAGAGGGCGCCGGGTCAAGCGCCGCTCTGCCTGGGAAACAGGGCGTTTGGTCGCAGCCACCGCCCTCCCCGGGCGGTTCATGCCATAGTATACCGCCGCAAAAGCAAATGTCAAGCCTAATTATTAGATTAATCTAACTTTTCTTATAAAAAGAGTCCCCGCCCGCAGTGCGGGCAGGGAAAAGTACGCTTAGAATACGTCGAAGGAGAAGACTCTTGAAGCGCCGCCGCCCCACGCTTCTCCGGCGACGAACCGGAACTCCCGGCAGCGGCAGGGCGCGCCGGAGAGTTTCACATACCGGTGACGGTTTTCAGCGACGGAGGCGAACTCCTTCCACTCGCCGCCGTCGCGATATTCCAGCCGGAACGAGCGGGGCAGCAACGCGGGCATCTCGTGGCACTCGCCGGAGGTTTCGACGTTGCGCTGCCGCTTCAAGTCCGAGAGATCGCTGTCGAACACCAGCCGCACCCCATGGACCGTCTCTTCATCAGCGAAACGGTAGACCGCCGCCTCGCCGGGAGCGAATGAAACGCCGTGTTCGCCGTCGTCCCAGTCGCGGTCCCAGCCGTCGCGCAGAATCTCGCAGTTCGTCTCCGCCCGGAGCGTCAGTTCCGGAATCCGCCGTTTCGCATTCGGGATGAACTGATCCTGATCGAGCAGTGTCTGGCGCAGTTCCTCGATATGGTGCTCCCAGACTCCCCGCGGCGTCTCGCCGGTGCGGAGCGCAATCGCGGCGGCGGTGCCTACCGCCTGCCCCATCATCGCGGTGGTCGCCATCACCCGGGTCGAACTCATCGCCATGTGCGTGGTCGAAATCTGCCGCCCGGCGAAGAAAAGATTGTCGATGTTCACCGAATAGAGCGAACGATAGGGAATGCCGAACGGGGACGGCGCCGGATGGTAGATCGTCGGCGGCCCCGGATAATAGATCGCTTCCGGATGGTGATCGTCCATCGTCCAGCCGCCGTAACAGACCGCATCGGGAAAGTCGCCGCCCGCTTCCACCTCCTTCTGCGAAAGCGTGTGGTCGCCGACAAAACGGACGCTCTCGCGCTTGCCCGGCAGTGAGCCGATCCAGTCGAGCTCCCACTCGTGTCCGCGCCCATCGGGGTGATTCTTGATGTACTCCCAGACGCCGTAGGCAATCCGGTAGAGTTCATCGCGGATCTCCTCGGCGTCGGCGATGGTGTCGCGCACTCCGCCGAACTCCATCCACCAGAAGTTGTTCCCTTCCGGCATCAGGTGCCGCTTCGGCGCGGTCTCGTCGGTGTAGTGGTAGGCCCACTCCGGCGCCCGGAACGGACGGTGGGTCTTCGTCCGCCGCAGCTGGATCAGGATCGAATTGCCCATCGTCTTCTTGTCAGCCTGTTTCGGCGCGTGCGGCTCGTCGAACTCATCGCGCGATTCGCGCCCCATCCGGTACTTCGCTCCGGAAAGCCGCAGAATGCCGTCTCCGGAACAATCCGCAAAGAGTTTCCCCTCCACGCGATAGCGGGTGTACTCCACCAGGTTCCACGCAGTCACCGTGCAGATTCTGCCGTTCTCGACCTCGACGGACTCCACCGAGGAGTTGAGCAGCATCGAGAGGTTCTCCTGCTGACGCACGAAGTTGTACATCACATCGTCCCACATGGTATAGTGCAGTTCCGGATTGAAATAGAGGTTGTCCAGCTGGAGCTCCTCCAGCAGACCGGTCTCCTTCCGGTTCGGCCCGTGCGCTCCGCAGATCCACATCCGGATCTCGCTCGACGCATTGCCGCCGAACATCGGCCGATCCTGAATGATCAGCGTCTTCGCCCCGTTCCGCGCTGCGGCCACCGCGGCACACAACCCGGCCATTCCGCCTCCGACGACCACAAAATCCGCTTCCACTCTCTTTTCGCACACCACCATAGCATTCCCTCCCCGGTGTCATCACCGCTGGTTATTTTTTTTCACAATACCCGTTTTCCCATGCTTTCTCAAGTCAGTTTTTTGAAAGTTCGGCAGTTTTTTATTTTTGTTTCACAATGCAAAACAAAAATCAAGTAATACAATTATATATTCGCATAAATTTAAAAATAATGTTCCGACGCCGGGGAAATCAAGGCAAAAAAAGGAGGGCGGGCAGCCCTCCTTTTTTTGACCGGTCAGCGGTAGCACTTCCAGGTGACCGACTTCACACTGTCCCAGAGGCTGGAGTTGATGTCGATCTTCTTGCGCGAACTGGTTGCCACCGGAATCGGCACATGGGTGAACCGGTCGTTCCAGTGGCCGATGACCACATCGGTCCGGCCCGCCATCGCCGCATGCACCGCGTGCTGAGCGAGCATTTCGCAGAACACCGCGTCGGTACCGTGCGCGGGAAGACTGCGGATGAGATAGGAGGGGTCGAAATACTTCACGCTCAGATCGAGCTTGATCTCCTTGCCCCAGGCGGTAATCTTCTCCTGCAGGAACTCGCCGATGTTATGATGCAGCACGTTGCCGGATTTGTCGCGACGGTTGGACTCCTCTTCGAAGAGATGCTGGCCAGCGCCTTCCGAAACGATGATCACCGCGTGTTTGCGTTCCCGCAACCGCCGTTCGAGGCTCGGCAGCAGGGCATGTTCCCCTTCGTAGAGGCTGAAGGGATCCTCCGGCACCAGGCAGTAGTTGACGTGGGTGTTCGCCAGCGTCGCATAGGCGGCGATGAATCCGGAGTCACGCCCCATCACGTGGATCAGGCCGACCCCGTGCGGCGTCCCCTTCGCCTCGTTGTGCGCGGCGGAGATCACCGAATTGGTCGCGTAGACCGCCGTCTCAAAACCGAAGGTCTTGTCGATGTAATTGATGTCGTTGTCGATCGTCTTCGGGATGCAGACCACGCTGATGTTCAATCCGCGCCGCTCGACCTCCTTGACGATGTCGTGGGCGCAGCGCAGCGTGCCGTCGCCGCCGATGCAGAAGAGGATCTTGATGTTCATACGCTTGAGCGTCTCGACCATCACCACCTCATCCTGCCGGCCGCGGGAACTGCCGAGCACGGTTCCGCCGACCTCGTGGATGCTGTCCACCGAATCGGGGGTCAGCATCATCGGCTCATGCCCGTATGCGGGGATCAGCCCCTGATAGCCGTAGCGGATGCCGAACACAATCGGCACGTTGTAACGCAGCATCAGCGTGCGGGTCAAACCCTTGATGACGTCGTTGAGCCCGGGGCAGAGCCCGCCCGCAGTCAGGATCGCGGCATGGGTCCACGCCGGATCGTGATAGATCTTCGCACGCGGCCCGGCCTGCTCAAACGCGCTGAGTTTGCCGGTGGAAGTATACTCTTCAATCACCTCCCGGGAGTCCTTGCCGTAAATGACGGTGGAATCCTCGGGAATGAAACCGACTCCGTTGAGGGGCGAATCGATCGTCGCCTCACCGAGGTGTTTTACAGTAAAATCGGGGTTGGGCATTTTTACATCTCTCCAATTCGGGAATATTGGATTCCATATCACGGAGTTTATAAAATACTCCCGTTTTCGGAAAAATTCAACCGCTCCAGCCGGCCGGAGACTTGATTTTAACCGGAAATTGCTTTATATTGCCAGCAACGTACAAACTTGATTTCCGGAGTATTCCAAGATGAAATTTCTATCAGTCATTTTTGCATTCGCCGCGGCCGGGATGCTGTCGCTCTCCGCGGCGACGCTCGCCTTCCGGGGCGGAGAAATTCTCGCCGCCCAGCTCTCCACCGCCCGCCCGTCGATCAACGGAGAAGATCGCTTCGCCTACCCGAACGATCTCGACCGGAAGATCTATGCGGCATTGACCGTACGCATGACTCCGGGGCGGGCCCTCAGCGTCTACGATTACTCGCTGGAGGCCTTCGGCCGCCCCTCCCCCTGCGTGGCCATCCGCGCCGGCAGCGGCAGCTTCCAGGCCGGGAAGTGGGAATACGCCAATCCGGACGCCCAAAGCAGCTACACCCTGCTGTTCGTCCTTGACGGCCGCCAGGTCGGTCTGCAGAAGGTGGAAAATCTGACCTTGAAGGCGAACTTCCCGCCGCCGGAACGGGCGGAACAGCAGGTCCCCTTCGTCAACCTCGGCAGCCGCCCCTTCCCCACCACCGTTCCCGCCGACGGGATCATGCAGGCCAGACAATGAAATCGATCCGTCAACCCGAATTTCTGCCGACGACCCGCGAGGAGATGCTCGCCGCCGGCTTCGATGAGCTGGACATTCTCCTGATCACCGGCGACTGTTACGTCGACCATCCCTCCTTCGGCGTCTCGATCATCGGGCGGCTGCTGATCGACTGCGGTTACCGCGTCGGTCTCATCGCCCAGCCGGACTGGCGCGATCCGGAAGCGCTCAAGGTGATGGGGCGCCCCCGCATCGGTTGCGGCGTCACCAGCGGCAACATGGATTCGATGGTCAACATCTACACGGTGGGTCGCCGCCTCCGCCGCGACGACTGCTTCTCCGAAAACGGCGAGACCGGCAAGCGGCCGCCGCACGCGCTCACCGTCTACGCCCAGCTGGTCCGCCAGGCGTTCCCCGGGATTCCGGTCATGCTCGGCGGGCTGGAGGCGAGCATGCGGCGGATCGTCCACTACGACTACTGGCAGGACAAGCTCCGCCCCTCGGTGCTGGTCGATTCGAAGGCGGACATCCTCGTCTACGGCATGGGGGAGCGCCCCACGCCGGAGGTGTTCCGCCGCTTCGCCGAAAACGCCCCGCTCGACGGCATCCGCGGCACCGCCCGGCTGCTCGGGAAGAAGGCGGCGGAGGCGTTCGAGCCCGGTGACGCCTATCTGGAACTGCCGAGCCTCGAAGAGACCCTCGCGAACAAGGACGCGCTGATGACCGCCACCAAACTGGTGGAGGCCGAGATGAACTTCCAGAGCGGCCGCGGGTTCTATCAGCGTTACGGCGACCGGCTGCTGGTGGTCGAGCCGCCGCCGGAACCGCTGACAGCGGAGGAGCTCGACCATGTCCACGAACTGCCCTACGCCCGGCTGCCTCATCCGAAATACAAGGGGAGAATTCCGGCGTTCGAAACGATCAAGGATTCGATTCAGGCGGTGCGCGGCTGTCCCGGCGGGTGCGCCTTCTGCGGGCTGGTCGCCCACCAGGGGCGGCACGTGATGAGCCGCAGTGAGGACTCCATTCTGCGCGAAGTCGACGAAATCTCGAAGAAACCCTTCTTCCGCGGCACGATCAGCGACGTCGGCGGCGCGGCGGGGAACATCTACCAGAGCCGGTACGATCTCGACCGCTGCAAGCGGTGCAAACGTTCGAGCTGCCTCTTCCCGGTGCCCTGTTCGACCTACATCTGCACCGGGCGGGAGATCGTTCACATGCTGCGGCGAATCCGGAACCACCCGAAGGTCAAGCATGTCTACATCAACTCCGGCATCCGGCTCGATCTGGCGCTGCGCCAGCCGGAACTGCTGCGGGAGATCATCGCCCACCATGTCTCCGGCCACCTCAAGGTCGCACCGGAGCATCTGGACCCCAAAGTGCTGAAACTGATGCGCAAGAGTCCCGCCGAGGAGTTCTACCGCTTCATGGAGATCTTCGAGAAGCTCAGCAGAGAGTGCGGCAAGGAGCAGTACCTCATTCCGCTCTTCATCTCCAACTTCCCCGGCTGTACGGAAAAGGAGATGAAGACGGTCGACGACTTCCTCGAAAAGCACCATTGGAGTTTGCAGCAGGTGCAGGATTACATCCCTCTGCCGATGACCATGGGCGGCGCGATGTACTACACCGGCAAGGCGCCGGACGGCACGCCGATTCCGGTCAACCGCGGGCTGGCGGAGCGCCGCCCCCAGATCGAAGTGCTCAAAAAGAAGCGTTCCGGCCCGGCGGCGCACCGGGGAGAATTCCGCCGCAGGCCGCCGCAGAAAGGCAATGCGAACAGGCGCTGAACCTCCGCATCATGAAGACACACAAAACGGGCCGGAGAAATCCCCCCGGCCCGTTTCTTTTGCAATCTCTTGCTCAATCCCCCGAAAGGCGGACGCCCTTTTCCCGCAATGCGCGATAGAGGTCCGGCAGATCGGTTACCGCCAGCATCCCGGGGAACATGTTCGACTGCGGGAACGGCGTCGACTCCGCCTGCACCACCTCCGCCAGCGATTCCGGCCGGTCGAGCAACTGCAGTTCGGCAACCCGGTCGCTGAGCAGTGCCGCAAGAACTCCGGGCACCACGCCGACGCCGCGGGCCGTCAGCGCAATGCGCCCCTCCCCTTCCGGGTTGAGCAAAAGACACGCCGCCATGATGTCGCGGACCCGTCCGCCGAGATACGGCTCGCCGAGCAGCAGTCCGAGCGAGGCGAAGTGGTAGTCAAACTTGTAGGGACCGAAGAAATCGCGTTTGCCCTGATCGCACCCCTCCGGCATCGATTCGCCGACGCCGCGGTAGTCGAGCGCAAACCCCGGCCGGCTTCCATCGGCAAGTTCGTCGAAGGAAGACTGGTGAGGCAGGTAGAGCGGAATTTTCCCCGTTTCACGCTCCGGCAGGTGGAACCACTCCCCGCGATCGACATAGGAGAGCGTCACCCGCATGCCCGGTTCGGTTTCAAGCAGGAACCGCGAAAACCGCACCTCGTTCCCCGCCGGCCGGGAACGCAACACCCGGTAGTTCGGAATCGCAACCTCGCCGAGCTTCAGGCACGAACGCAACTTCCGCGCCAGCTCCGGCGCCGGAAGCGTCTCCCGGGTGCGGATCAGTTCCGCCGCCCGTTCGCGGACAAAGCACTGAATCCGCCGGTTCTCCGGCAGGTCGCAGACGTTCCCGGCGGGGGTGCACCAGAGCTCCTTTTCCGGGAACGGCGCCACAGAGGAGATCTCCCGCAACTCCACCCCCGCATGGCGGCAGAAGAAAGCAACCACCCGCTCGCGCAGGTGCGTCGACAGCCCGTGTCCGACCGGGCCGATGAAACACTCCACCTCGTTTTCGCGCCCGAGAATCCGGTAGACGCGACGAAGTTCGTCATAGCATTCCAGCGTGCCGCGGGGATCGAAGAAATCGTTCCGCTGGCCGCAGATGAGCAACGGGCGCGGCGCCGCGGCAAAGAGCATATCGGCCATCTCACCGCCCGCCGCCGCCAGTCCCGGCGGAGTCTGCTCGGCGTCGACCGGCAATTCGTTTTCGACGTGGCGCCACCAGCGGGTGATGTAGCAGCAGGGAGCGGCCATGGTGATCCGGTCGTCCAGCGCATTGACGTAGGTGGTGAGCGTGCCGCCGCCGGAGTTGCCGGTCACACCGACCCGGGTGGAATCCACCTCGGGCCGCGCCAGCAGCCAGTCCAGAGCGCGCACCGCGTCGAACGCCCGCCAGGTGCCGAAAAACGCCCCTGTGAGCAACAGCTGCTTGCCGTACATATTGTGCTCGTGGGTGCAGTTGCGACAGAGCGCTTCGGCTTCCGGAATGTTGCGGAACTGCCCCCGCTCCCCCTGCCCGACCGGGTCGGGGATCAGCACGGCAAATCCGCAGAGCGCCAGCGCCTGCGCCGCCATCTGATAGGTGTCGCCCGCCTTGCCGGTAGCGGAGTGTCCGCAGACAAAGAGCACCGCCGGCAGTTTGCCCGCAACCTTCTCCGGCAGATAGTAGTTCGCACTCACCCAGTAACCGGGGCGGCTCTCATAGAGGAGCTTCTCCACCGTGAAGCCGTTTCCCTGCAACCGGCCGGTCATCCGCGCAACCGGCTCGCCGGAGTGTTCCGGCAGTTGAAACGACTGCCGAACCCGTCGGCGGGCGTCTTCGATGTACGCCCGCGCCTGCCCGGGTTCCGTCACGCCGCGCAACCGGTCGGCACGCGCCGCCATGTTGGCGCGGAACCGTTCGACATAAAACTCCTGCACCACATCCCCGAATTTCGCCATGCTGAACGCTCCTTTTGTTCTTTTCCGGCGCCGGAACCTGACAGTTTTACCGCTCCGGTCAGAGCACCGCTTCGGCCACCCGGGCCATCTCTCCGGAAATCACCGCATTTTCCGCCAGTCCTTCCGGCAGTTCCCCTGCGTCACAGCGCTGGAGGAAGAGCGGATCCAGCGGCAGCTGCGCCAGCAGCGGCACCTTCGCCCCGGCCGCCAGCCGGGCTCCGCCCCCCTGCGAGAACAGCGGATGACGATGGCCGCAGTCCGGACAGACGAATCCGCTCATATTCTCGACAATCCCCGCCACCGGCACCTTGACCTGATGGCAGAAATCGATGCACTTGCGGCAGTCCGCCAGCGCGACCTCCTGCGGCGTAGTCACCACCACCGCCGTCTTCTCACAGTCGATCAGCTGGCAGGCGGAAAGTGATTCGTCACCGGTCCCCGGCGGGAAGTCGAGCACCAGCACATCCAGTTCGCCCCAGTCGACCTCTTCGAGCAGCTGTTTGACCGCGCCCATCTTCACCGGGCCGCGCCAGATGATCGCCCGGTCGGGGTCGTCGAGCAGCAACCCGATCGACACCAGTTTCACCCCGGCGACCTCGAGCGGTTCCATCCCCTGCTCGGTCCCGCACATGCGCAGATGAGTGACGTTGAACAGCGTCGGCTGCGAGGGACCGTGGAAATCCACATCCAGCAATCCGACCTTCTTGCCCATCTTCGCAAGCGTGACCGCCAGCGAAGCCGCCACCGTGCTCTTGCCGACTCCCCCCTTGCCGGAGAGAACCAGCACCGCCTTTTTCACGTTTTTCAGCAACGGCTCGTGCTTTTCCTCGGAGCAGTTCCCCTTCGAAGCACACCCTTCACAATTTCCGGAACAAGTGCTCATGTTTCGCCTCAGTGCTTGCAATGGCCGCCGCAATGGCCGCCGTGTTCGTGCCCCTCACCGTGATCGTGGTGGTGCGAACAGGTAAAATCGGTCGCAAATTTCAGCGTTCCGTTGAGGTACCCGGTCACCACCGCGTCAACCGTGCCCTGCACGCCGGCAACCAGCTTGATCCCCTCCTCGGCGAGCGCCTGCTGCGCCCCGGCGCCGATTCCGCCGCAGATCAGCAGATCAACGCACAGATCCCGCAGAAATCCGGCCAGCGCGCCGTGCCCGGAGTCTCCGGTCGGCAGCACCCGCTTCCCGCGGACCACACCCCCTTCAATCTCGTAGACGGTGAATTCCGGCGTATGACCGAAATGCTGAAATACCTCTCCATTCTCACTGGCAACTGCAATCAACATAGCCTCATATCCCCTGTTTTCAATGGAAACGGCCCGAATCACCCGATTCAGGCCGTCTGCTCTTTTTCCATCATGCCGGAGTCGGAATTACTCCGCCTTCGGCTCCGCCTCGCGCATCGGCTGCGCCTGATGATCGCGAATCTTCGCCCGAAGCGTCGTCAGCTGAGAATCGATCTTCAGCAACGCCGCATCGAACGACTTGTAAAGGTCGAAATCCTCCACTTCCGCCGGCACCACGTGGTACTTGCAGTTGACCACGATGCTGCTCTTGAACCGGTTTTTCTCCCGATCCATCACGACGTTGACGGATGTGACGTTCAACGCCTTATCCTCAAGCAGCGTCTCTATATGCTTCTCCACGTATTCGCGGATCGACGGGGTAATCTCGAATTGACGACCGGTTACCGTAATGTTCATATGCACCTCCTTATGGCTCAAACCGGAATCTCTTCCCGGTTCATGTCGTTTTACATGGAAAACTGCGGCCCGAGATAAATTTCCCGCGCCTGTTCGTCGTTGACCAGAAATTCGCTCGGCCCCTCCACCAGAATCTTCCCCTGGCACATCAGATAGGCCCGGTCCACCACCGACAGCGTCTCGCGCACGTTGTGGTCGGTGATCAGAATCCCGAGGTTGCGCTCCTTGAGCTGCAGAATGATCTGCTGAACATCGTAGACCGCCAGCGGGTCCACCCCGCTGAACGGCTCGTCGAGCATGATGAACGACGGATTCGTCACCAGCGCCCGCGTGATCTCCAGCCGCCGCCGCTCGCCGCCGGAAAGCGTCATCGCTTTCTGCTTGGCCAGACGGGTCAGCTCCAGCTCTTCCAGCAACGCCTTGCAGCGCTGCCGGCGCTCCGCCGACGAAATCGCCAGCGTCTCGAGAATCGCCATGATGTTCTCTTCGACCGTCAGCTTGCGGAAGATCGACGGCTCCTGGGCGAGATACCCCATCCCCATCCGGGCGCGCTTGTACATCGGCATGTGCGTGATGTCCACCCCGCGGAAGCTGATGTCGCCGGAATCCGGCCGGATCAGCCCCATGACCATATAGAAACTGGTCGTCTTGCCGGCCCCGTTGGGCCCGAGCAGACCGACCACTTCGCCGGCCTTCACCGAAATCGAAACATCGCTGACCACCCGGCGGCCGTGATAGGTCTTCACGAGCTTTTCCGCCCGGATCAGATCTTCGTGTTCATTCTGTCCGTTCATCTCTTTCTCACCTCAAAACTCCGCCGCCGGCATCCGTGGCTCCCCGTTGCGGCCTGTTACTATTATACACCTACTTTGCCGCCGGTCAAGCGGAAAATTCAGGAAATCCTCATAATTTCAGCGATTCCCCGATATCAACCACGGTGTTGCCGAGCACTTTCATCGTCTCGTTGGCCAGATCGACCAGAATCCGGTCGCCGGAAATGCGTCCGCCCTGCGCACTCATCCACGGGCGGGACTCCGGCGTTCCGGTCATGATGATCTTTTTATCCTCCACCCGGTAGTCGGCCTGTTCGCCGCCGGCGCGCTGCAGTTCACCCTCCTTGGTGCGGCGCGAAATCTCCACATTCCGCTTGCAGAGCACCCGGGCAAGTTCCAGCGTGTCGGTGAGCGCAATCCGGGCCGGAACCGAGCCCTTCGCCGGAGCCTCCGTGCTGAACGGGTCGGCATCGGGATCCTCCTCCACCGGCGGCTTGACCACCGGAGCGGCCGCGGCCTGCTGCGGCACGCTCTTCCGCGTGAAGAGGTACATGTCTTCGCACTTGAGCGTGCCCTGATCGTCCACCAGGCTCACCTTGTCGTGGAATTCGGATTCGTTCTTCACCAAGTCGACGATGCCGCGCTCAGCCCGCAGCGTGCGCGGCCCCTTGGAGTTGCCGAGCATGTTGCCGAACGGGTTGGTCGGATCCTTCGCCGCACGCCCTTCCGCCGCGGTGTCCGGCCGGTTGACCATCTCCAGATTGCCCTCGCAGACGATCTTCGCCAGCCGGGTCCCGTTGGACTGGAACACCGCCGAATCCGCCTGTTCGCCCGGCTTGAGCTCTTCGAAGTTCAGCGTCATCCGGTCGGTCGAGAGATCGGCCCGGGGATCCTGCGAACGGACATTGCCGATGCAGATCACCTTGCTGACGAACTTCTCCGCAGACTTGCCGCCGTCGAAGTCGAGCGCATCGCCGATTCCGGCGGATTTCTGTTTCTTCGCCGCAGTCGCACCGCCCTTTTCACTCAGATAGATCTCCAGCCGGTCGCAGTCGAGCGACATCCGGGGATCGCGCACCTTGACATTCCCCTGAAACACCAGCTTGTTCCCGCCGTAATTGAGGTCGCTCGAGTCGGAGGTCACCTCCGTCTTCGGCGGCGCGGCCTTGCCGCTTTTCTCCGCGGGAGCGGCGCAAAGCGTAATCCGGCTGTCCTGCGGCGCGAGCAGACGCTCCTCGTCGAGGAAAATCACCAGCTCCTTCCCGGTCAGCGTCTCCGAACCGCGGGTGATGGTCGGCGCCGCCCCGGTCATCGTGATCTTGCGCTGATCGTATTCGAAAACCGCACGGTCCGATTTCGCCTGTTCACCCGGCAGCAGTTTCCCGGAGGCGTCCTTGCGGGTCACCTGCACGCCGCCGGAGCACTGAATCCGGTCGAGCTCCCGGCTGCTTCCGCCGAGATCGGGCATGCCGGTGAGGGAGCCGGAAGATTCCGTCGTCTTCGCCACCGCCTTCGCACCGGGCACCTCCCGGAGAATCACGCGCATCCGGTCGCAAAGCAGCTCCATGCGCGGTTCATCCACCCGGACATCCCCGAGGAAATCACTGCAATTGTTCCGATAATCCATATGCGCCGACTTCGACCGCACAGTCATCGGCCCGGCGGCACGTTCATCCTTCTCCGGCGGCTGGGAGATCACGACCCGGCAGTCGTCGGTGACGGTCGCGCGCTGCTCCTCCTTGAAGAGAACGATGTTCCGCCCGCTGATCGACTCGCCGCCCCGCACGATCCGCGGATACTCCCGGTCGCCGGAGAGCGTCACCGACGCGGACTTCACATCGTAGACCATATGGTCGGCCAGCGCCTTCTGCTCGCCCGCGCGGAGCTCCTCCGCCGAAAGTTTGCGGGAGATCACCACATTCCCGTCGCAGAGAATGCGGGAGACCCCCTTCATGTTCTCGTTCTCGATGCCGGCGGCGGAAGCGACCGCCGCCTCGCCGCGGTTCCCCGCGCCCTTCCGGTCGAGGAAGATGGTCATGCGCTCGCAGGTCACCCCGGAACGCTCCTCGTCCACCTTGACGTTCCCCATCAGAATCACCTGGTTGCTGCCCAGATCGATCAGCAGCGAATCGCCGGTTGCCGTGATGAATTCATACTTCTCCGGCAGTTTCGCGCCGGCGGCAAAGAGTTTGCGCGGGTCGCTGCCCGCCATCCGGACCACAATCCGCACGTCGGATTTCACCAGAATCGTCCGCTTGTCGAAATCCGCCTCGAATCCGATGCCATCCAGATCGAGCAGCGGCGAACGGAAGTGCACCGGTTCATTGCCGGCCGCCATCCGGTTCTCCTGATCGACGTCGGCCCGCGGAGAACTCATGATCCCTTCGCTGTAGAGACGCTCCTTCCAGAATCCGACGATCTCCGGCAGTCCCGAGTTGAGCGGGTAGAGCTTCACCCCCCAGCCGTCCTTGATCGAATCGATGTCCGCGCCCCGCCGGATCAGGTCCAGCAGCACGTTGCTGCCGACCATCAGCCGCCCCTGCCGCGACGCCTTGTCGAAAAAGGCCATCGACTGCAGCACCTGCTTGTTGTAGAGCGGCAGTTTGGCGTGCGAAAGCACCAGCCCGCGCAGATCCTCAAGATCGCCCGCTCCCCGCAACGCCAGGGCACTTCCGGCGAGCAGAGCGGCGAAAATCAACTTCTTCATATCATCTCCTGTAACGTTCGAGCTGGGAATCCAGCGTTCCCTGCTCCATCATGAGGCGGCGCATCACTTCGCAGACCGCACCGTGTCCGCCGGGAGTTTGCGTGCGGAAATCGGCCACCTCGTCCAGCTCCGGCACGCCGTCCGCCACCACGACGGCGACACCGGCGCGCCGCATGACCGGCATGTCGATCAGATCGTCACCGACATAGAGACACTCCTCCGGCTTGAGCCCCTGCTCCGCGAGCAGACGTTCAAATCCTTCCAGCTTATCCTTGCAATTCTCGTAGCAGAAACTCAACCCGAGCTCCTCCGCCCGACGACGGTTTGCCCGCGAGCCGCGACCGGAGAGCAGCCCCACCTTGAGCCCGGTACGAAGCGCCATGCGCATCCAGTGCCCATCCCGCAAATGGAAAAATTTGATCTCCTCTTCCGCGCCGTATCCGGCACGTCCGTCCGTGAGGACTCCGTCGACGTCAAGCACGACCGCCTTGATATTCCGAAATGCTTCAGCAGAAATCATGGATCTGTTTCACCTTGCTTAAAATTTCACGAATCTGTTTGAAATTAAGTGAATTCGGCCCATCGGACCAGGCTTCATCCGGCCGCGGATGCACCTCGGTGAACAGGACGTCGATGCCAACCGCCGCCGCTGCACGGGCCAGTGGCGCAATAAATTCTCGCCGTCCACCCGAAGCGTTTCCCAGCCCGCCGGGAAGTTGCACCGAGTGGGTCGCGTCGAACACCACCGGCACGCCGAAGCCGCGCATCGTCACCAGCGAACGCATGTCCACCACCAGATTGTGGTAGCCGAACGTGGTGCCTCGCTCGGTCAGCATCACCCGGTTGTTCCCGGTCGAACGGACCTTCTCCAGCGCGCCCTGCATATCTTCCGGAGCCATGAACTGCCCCTTCTTGATGTTGACCGGCCGCCCGGAACGCCCGGCCGCGTGCAACAGATCGGTCTGACGGCAGAGGAAGGCCGGGATCTGCAGAAAATCCGCCACTTCCGCCACCCGCGGAACCTCTTCGCTCTCATGCACGTCGGTGATGACCGGCACGCCGTAACGCTCCTTGACCGCCGCCAGATACTCCAGCCCGCGCTCCAGCCCCGGGCCGCGGCGCCCGCCCTCGCTCGAGCGGTTCGCCTTGTCGTAGGAGGCCTTGAAAATATACTGCACATTCAGCTCGCCGCAGAGATCCCGGAGGTAGTCCGCCACCTCCAGACAGAGCTCACGGGTTTCGGCCATGCACGGACCGCCGATCAGAGTGAGACGCCCGTCGCCGATCACCAGACTGCCGTACTGAATCGGAGTAATCGAATTCTTTTCCATATCGTCTGCTCCCATACTCCCTTCGGGAAGTCCGCCGGAGTGCTCCGTAAACCTGCCGAAGGAGGGTTAATATTTCACGAAAACACTAAGTTGTTTCCCGCAGTTTCTTCTCCGCCGCGGCCAGGTCGGCGGGGGTGTCGACCCCGATGCTCTCCAGATTGGAAAGATGCACGTAGATCCGGATGCCGTTCTCCAGCGCCCGCAGCTGTTCGAGCTTTTCGCAGTTCTCCAGCCGCCCCGGCGGCAGTGTCACAAACTTCTCCAGCACCTCCCGCCGGTAGGCGTAGATGCCCCAGTGCAGATAGACCGGCGCCTCCACCCCGCCAGTCCGCAGAAACGGAATCATCGACCGGCTGAAGTAGAGCGCAAAATGCGCTTCGTCGAACACCACCTTGACATTGTTTTCCGTCATCGTCTGCCGGTTCCCCGGCACCGCGACGGTCGCCATCCCGATTTCCGGACGGTTCCGCATGAGATCGATCAGTTCGTCGATCACCGAAGTCGGGATCAGCGGCTCATCCCCCTGCACGTTGACGACAATATCGACCGGCTCACCGACCAGCCGGACCGCCTCCGCAATCCGGTCGGTGCCGGAGGGATGGCTTTCGGCGGTCATCACCGCCCGCCCGCCGAACGACTCGACCGTGTCGCGGATCGCTTCATGATCGGTGGCGACCAGAACCAGATCGGCCTTCGATGCGGCCGCCTTCTCGTACACATGCTGCACCAGCGGTTTTCCGCACAGCAGCGCCAGCGGCTTCGCCGGAAACCGGGTGCTCGCATAACGCGACGGAATCACCACCGCAACCTTCGCCTGACTCATTGCCGACTCCTCTCTCTGCCTCGCGGCAGCAAACAGTTCCCATTCAAACAGGGAGCCGCTCCGGCCCCCTCTCCTATTCCGGCAGAACCGCCTCCAGCTCCTCGAAGCGAACCGGGACAGTCCCCATCTTGCCGACCACCACGCCCGCCGCAAGATTGGCCAGTTCAGCCGCCTCCACCGGCGTCGCGCCGGAAACCAGCGAGAGCGCAAAGGTGGCGGTCACCGTATCCCCGGCGCCGGAAACGTCAAACACCTCCCGCGCCCGGGTGGGAATCACCTGCGGCCGCAGAGAACGGTCATACAGCGCCATCCCCTGCGCAGCAAGGGAGATGAGCAGATGCTCCGGCTGCCAGCTCTCCATCAATCGTGCCGCCGCCTCGCAAAGCGCCGCATCCGTAGCAGGATCTCCGCCGGGACCATCCTCGACGCCGGCGAGCGCAAACGCCTCCACCCGGTTGGGTTTCATCACCGTGATTCCCCGAACCGGCTTCATGCTCCCCGGCTTCGGATCGAGCGCGGTCACCACCTTCGCCCGCCGGGCTTCGGCGACCACCTCTTCGAGCATCCACTCGGCGAGCATCCCTTTGCGGTAATCCTCAAAAATCACCGCGTCGAGCTCCCCGTTGCGGATCTGATCGACAATCCGGTTGACCATCCGCCGCCGGATGGCGTCATCCACCGGGTGCACATCCTCGTAGTCCTCGCGGCAGAGCTGCTGCGCGCCAGCGATCACCCGCCGTTTCTCCGTGGTGCGCCGGGAGGGATCCCGCTCGACCGCGTCACAGCGAATCCGGTATTCGGCGAGCGAGGCGAGCAGTTCATCCGCCGTCGGGTCGTTCCCGACCGTGCCGAAAGCGTGTGCGTGCGCGTTCAGCGTCGCGACGTTGCGCATCACGTTGGCCGCGCCGCCGAGGCAGCTGGTCCGCCGGTTGACATTCACCACCGGCACCGGCGCTTCCGGAGAGATCCGGGTCACCTTGCCCCAGAGGTAGACATCGAGCATCATATCGCCGAGCACCGCAATGCGGCATTCGGGGAAATGCGAAAGAATGGCATGAAATTTGGTCGCGCTCATCTCTTCTCCACCGGCGTGATCAGTGAATTCACGTAGAAGGAGGTGTCCAGTTTTCGCTCGCGACAGAGGGTCTCGCCGCTCCGAATCCGGGCGAGAATTCCGGTGAATGCCCGGACATCCTTCTGCAGAGAGGCGATCTCATCACTGGTAAGATCCGCGGAATTCTCCCGCAGATAGGTGGCGAGCAGATTCAAATTCCACATCACCAGACGGGCTTCCAGCTCCGCGGTTTCGCCGTTCGGCTTGAGAGAGTTGCCGAGGTTTCGCGCCCCATCGAACGATTCGAGCAGATGAAGCCGGCGGGCCTGGAGCGCCATCGCGTCCTCCCTCTGCAGATAGGCGGGAATGCTCACCGCCAGAACAATTTCCGCCAGCACGATCGCGAAAAAAATCACCACCGCGAGCGCCGCGACATAGTCTCGTTTAAATTTTGCTGAAAACTGAATTTCGTTCGCCACGCCGGACGCTCCTTTCCACAACAGTTGTCAACGGGCAATATACATCCACAACCGCCCTTTTTCAATCCCGGCGGCTGAAGACCCCCGCCCTCCACAGGTAATACAGCAGCGTCAGCAGCGCCGTAACCGCCGAGGCGACGTAGGTCAGAAAAGCGGCATTGAGCACCTCGCCTGCGCCGCGCTCCTCTTCGGGAGAAACGATTCCGGCGCTGACCATCAGCTTCTTGGCGCGCGCGGTGGCGTCGAACTCCACCGGCAGCGTGACCAGGGCG
This sequence comes from Victivallis sp., assembly GCF_048170485.1. Classification (NCBI taxonomy): domain Bacteria; kingdom Pseudomonadati; phylum Lentisphaerota; class Lentisphaeria; order Victivallales; family Victivallaceae; genus Victivallis; species Victivallis sp. The sequence goes on from NZ_DBEXAY010000061.1 coordinate 21,797, forward strand.
AAAATCACCGCCGCGGAAAAGCAGACGATCCCCAGCCAGACCATCGGCATCGAATGGAGCAGCATCCCGATCACGAAGAAGATGTAGGCCCCGGGACTGGCGAGGTTGACCAGCGGCACCAATGTGCTGCGCAGCCCGAGCGGACCGTATCCGGTCGCATGCTGGATCGCGTGCCCCGCCTCATGGCAGGCGACGCCGATCGCCGCCAGGGAATCGCTCGAGTAAACCGATTCCGAAAGCCGCAACACCCGGCCGGTCGGGTCGTAGTGATCGGAGAGGAAGCCGGAGGTCATCTCGATGCGCACCCCGGTCACCCCCGCGTAATCGAGCAGCATCGCCGCGGCGCGGGCGCCGGTAATCCGTCTTTCGGAAGGGACCTGCGAATACTGATCGAATGCAAGCTTGGTTTTGAGCGAAGCCCACAGCGCCAGCAGCATGCCCGGCAGCAGGAACAGAAAATACATCGCCATCAGAAAAGTTCTCCTGTTTCAGAGCTCCGGCCGGTCAGACCCGGGCGGGGAAGCCGCAGTTTTCCACCAGGAAACAGCCGGCCAGCTCCGGCCACTGCGCCACGTCGCGCATGGCGGGAGCCAGCCCCAGCCCGTGATGCCCGTGCGGGAACACGTGCACCTCGGCCGCCACTTTGTTCTTCCAGAGTTCCCGGGCGAAAGCGAGCGAGTTCTCCACATTCACGCAGGTATCCTCTGCGGTGTGCCACAGGAACGACGGCGGAGTGTCGGCAGTCACCCGCGTCTCCAGATTGAGCCGCTTCGCCTCCGGAGCGCGCACCCCCTCCTTCCCGAGCAGGTTCTCCCCGCTGCCGAAGTGGCCGAACGGTTCGGTCAGATCGATGACCGCGTAGCAGAGAATCAGCGCGTCCGGACGGGGCGAAACCAGATCCGCCGCATCATTTGCGGTGGAATCGACCTCATCATAAAGCGTTCCGGTGGAAGCGCAGAGGTGGCCGCCGGCGGAAAATCCGAGCGTGGCGATCCGGTCCGGAGCGATCCCCCACTCCGCGGCGCGGCTGCGGACCAGACGGACCGCCCGCAATGCGTCGCGCTGAGGCGCCGGATAGCGGTAGGGCGCCACGCGGTACTGCAACACGAAGGCGTGGAAACCCATCTGATTGAACCGTTCGGCGATCGGGCCGGCCTCGTGCGGCGCCCGGTTGCAGTAGCCGCCGCCGGGGAAGACGATCACGCACCCCCGGGGATCCCCGGTGTTTTCGAGCAGATAGGGTTCCAGATACGGCGCGAAATCATCTTCCGGCCTGCCGGTGCCGGCGGATTCCATGCTTTTCCACAAAAAGATTTTTCCCATAATGAAGCAAAGCCCCTTCGTTTCCTGTGTTCTGTTTTCTTTTTAAAATAACGCGCGGGCGCGCATTATGCAAGACTGCCGGAGAGGGAAAAACCGCGTTTGACGGAATTTTATCCCGCTTTGAACTTGGAAAATCCACAATCCAGTGATATGTTATTTCCCATAAAAGTCAACCTATTTTTACTGGAGTTCCAAGATCCATCATGGCCGATTCCATTGAAACCAGAAACGAGCCGCTCGATTTCATCCGCGAGATGGTCGAGGAGGATAAGAAAACCAACCTGTTCGGAGGGAGGGTCGTCACCCGCTTCCCACCGGAACCCAACGGCTACCTCCACATCGGGCACGCCAAGGCGATCTGCCTGGATTTCGGCGTCGCGCAGGAGAACGGCGGCGTCTGCCACCTGCGCTTCGATGACACCAACCCGACCAAGGAGGACACCGAGTACGAGGAGTCGATCATCAACGACGTCCGCTGGCTCGGGTTCGACTTCGGCGAACACCTCTACTACGCGAGCGACTACTTCGAAAAAATGTACGAGTGCGCGGTGGAGCTGATCCGCCGCGGCAAAGCCTACATCTGCGACCTCACCGCGGAACAGTGGGACAATGAGTATCGCGGCGACCTCTCCACACCGGGCAAGGACTCCCCCGGCCGCAGCCGCTCGGTGGAGGAGAATCTCGACCTCTTCCGCCGGATGCGCGAAGGCGAATTCGAAGATGGAGCGCTGGTGCTGCGGGCCCGCATCGACATGAGTTCGCCCAACATCAACATGCGCGACCCGGTCATCTACCGGATCCGCCACGCCCACCACTTCCGCCACGGCGACAAGTGGTGCATCTACCCGATGTATGACTTCGCCCATCCGCTGGAGGACGCCTTCGAAGGGGTGACCCACTCCTTCTGCACGCTGGAGTTCGAAATTCACCGCCCGCTCTACGACTGGGTGCTCGATTCGCTCGGCTACACCTTCCCGAACCGTCCGCGCCAGACCGAGTTTTCGCGGCTCAACCTGACCGCCACGGTCATGAGCAAACGCAAGTTGCTCCAGCTGGTCAAGGAGCACTATGTCAACGGGTGGGATGACCCGCGCATGCCCACACTTTCCGGCATGCGCCGCCGCGGCATTCCCGCTTCGGCCATCCGCCGCCTCTGCCGGACCGTCGGCGTGACCAAGTTCGACGGCATCACCGACGTGGCACTGCTGGAACACTGCATCCGCGAAGAGCTCAACGCCACCGCGCCGCGGTTCCTCGCGGTGCTCGATCCGTTGAAGGTGACCATCACCAACTTCCCGGAGGGCGGCGTGGAGCCGCTGGAGGCGGTCAACAATCCGGAAGATCCCGCCGCCGGAAGCCGGAAGCTCGCCTTCACCCGGGAGCTCTACATCGAGCGGGCCGACTTCATGATGGAGCCGCCCAAGGGCTATTTCCGCCTCGCTCCGGGGCGCGAAGTGCGGTTGCGCTACGGCTACTTCATCAAGTGCGAAGAGGTGATCACCGATGCGGCGGGCGAAGTCGTTGAACTTCGCTGTACCTTCGACCCGGCGACCCGGGGCGGAAACGCGCCCGACGGCCGCAAGGTCAAGGGGACGATCCACTGGGTCTCGGCCACCGAATCGGTTCCCGCCGAAGTGCGGCTCTACGACCGTCTCTTCACCGCGGAGGAGCCGGGAGCGAACGGCGCCAACTTCCTCGAACAGCTCAATCCGGATTCGGTCAAGGTGGTCGAAGGGCGCCTCGAGCCGGCGCTGGCACTGCTGCCGGCCGGCAGCACGGTGCAGTTCGAGCGGCTGGGCTACTTCACCGTCGACCCGGACACCACCCTGGAGCGCCCGGTCTTCAACCGGACAGTCACGCTGAAGGACTCCTGGAGCAAACAGAACGCAAAGCAGGGGAGATAAGGCGATGAAAGGCGCGCTGTTCGAACGGTTCCGGCACTGGGCGCTCGGCATGGATGTTCCCTACGCGCGCCTCACCACCTCCGGGAAGTTCGCCCGGATTCTCTGGGTCAGCTTCCGTCGCTACGCCGCCGACCAGCACAGTCAGCGCGCCACGATGCTCACCTATTACACCCTGTTCGCGATCGTGCCGGTCGCCGCGCTGGTCTTCGGCATCGCCAAAGGGTTCTCGCTGCAGGCGCGGCTTGAGGTGATGCTGACCAAGCGCTTCGCCGACCATCAGGACATTCTCAACTGGATCTGTCAGTTCGCCGACACCACGCTGGAACGCGCCCGGGGCGGCATCGTCGCCGGCGCCGGTGTGATCGCGCTGATCTGGACGGTCATGTGGCTGGCCACCAACATCGAAAAGGCCTTCAACCAGATCTGGGATCTGCCGACCCGGCGCAACTTTTTCCGGCGGTTCAGCGACTATCTGGCGATCATTCTGCTCACGCCGATCATTCTGGTGGTGCTCGGCAGCGCCGGCGTGCTGGTCAGCACGATGTTCAACCGGATTCTGGCCGCGATCCCCTGGCTCAGCAGTCTCGGCATGATCGTCTTCTCCATCGGGATGAAGCTCTTTCCGCTGCTCCTCGTCTGCCTGATCTTCAGTGCGATCTACTTCATGGTGCCGAACACCCGGGTGAAGATCGGTGCGGCCTGCTTCGGCGGTCTCATCGCCGGAATCCTCTATCAACTGCTTCAGGACGGATTCGTCTTTCTGCAGGGAACCATCTACCGCTACAACACGATCTACGGAAGTTTTGCGGCACTGCCGCTCTTTTTGATCTGGGTGCAGTGGTCCTGGCAGATCACGCTGCTCGGTGCGGAAATCGCCTTTGTGAAACAGCATGCGGCGACCGGTCTTTTCGACCGTTCCGGTGAAGAAAACGCGAGCTTGCGGGTCCGCCGCGACAGCGAACTTGCGCTGGCGAAAATCGTCTACCGGAATTTCGCCGACGGCAAGGGGCCGACGCCGGGCGGCGAACTCTTCCGCCGCATGCCGGTGCCGGCAGTGGTGCTGCAGCGCCACGTCGACGAGCTGACCGCGGCCGGAATTCTGCTCCGGGTGGAAAATCGGGCCAACGGCGAGGAGCCGCTCTTCGCCCCCGGGCGCCCGACCGAAACCTTCACCATCTGCGACGGGCTGGAACTGCTCGACACCGCCGGAAACGATCAGCCGGATCCGGCGGCGGTGCAGGAGCTGACCGGCGTCGAAATCTGCACCCGGGGGCTTCGGGAGGCCGCCCGCCGCGCCCCGCAGAACCGCCCGCTCCGGGAGCTTTGAACGAATGCGTTGCCGTACCGGAACATGGCTTCTGCTCACTCTTCTGCTCTGCCTCCGCACGTTTGCCCTGCCCGGCAACTGGAAGGTGGACGGCTCGGGAGAACTGCTCTCGCAACCGGCGGAGGAGTCCTGTTCGGTCCGGCTGACCCTCCCCGGCTCCGCCCAGATCTACCGGGAGCCGGAGCGGGAGAGCTTCCGCCCGGACCGGGCCGGATTTGAAGCCGCCCAACTGGAGATGGAGGTCCGGCTCGACGCGGATGCGCCGGTCAAAGCGCTGCTCTTCTTCAAGGATAAGGACGGCACCTGGTTTCAGACCGTCCGGGAGTTCGAGCTGGTGCCGGGCCGCTGGCAGACCCTTTCCGCCCGGCTCGACCGCACCGGCGAAGAGTGGCGCGGCGTGGGGCACGGCGCGCTGTTCGACGCGGACGCGGCCACCAACCTCTTCGCCGCCGGCATCTCGCTCTATTCGGAGGAGATGCAGCAGGCAACCCTGACGCTCCGCAATGTCCGGCGCACCGGCAAACGGCAGACGCCGCCGCTCGCGGTGATCGACTGGCAGCTCCCGGAAAACGGAGAAAAAAACCGGCGCATCGACAGCCGTTTCCTGCTCTCGCGCGACTACTTCAACCCGTTTGATCCGGATGAGATCGAGGTGAATTACGAACTCACCGGTCCGGATGGTTCCACCCAAACCTGCCCCGCCTTTTTCAGCCGGGACTACCTCCGGAGCAGCCATTTCACCCGCGAGACCCTGACTCCGGTCGGCGGCGGATTCTGGGAGTTGCGTTTTCTGCCCGCCGCGGAAGGGACCTACCGCCTCCGGCTGTCGATCGAAGACAAAGCAGCCGGAGAGAGCCTGAGAACCGCTTGGCGCACCGTCGAAGTGGCCCCCTCCCCCCTGCCCGGAAGAATCCGGGTTTCTCCGACGGCACCCCGTTTTTTCGAACACGACACCGGGGAGTTCTTCTTCCCGATCGGCCTGAACATCCACACCAACACCGACATGCGCAGTGAACTCTGGTTTCGCTTCGGCCATCTGCCTGACCGCGGCACCCGCGATTACGACGACTACTTCGAAGCCTGCGGAAAAAACGGCATCAACACCGTGGAGGTCTGGATGGCCGGCTGGACCATGGCTCTCGAACACAACGCCCCCCGGGCCGGACAACACGGCGTAGGGCGCTACAGCATGGAGTCGGCCTGGAAACTCGATCACCTCTTTGAGTCGGCGCGCAGGAACGGCATCTATCTCAATCTGGTCATCGACAACCACGGGCGCCTCTCCTCGACCTCCGACCCGGAATGGGGTGAAAATCCGATCAACGCCACCTCGGAATTCGCCCGCGCCAACGGCGGTTTCCTGAAAGATCCCGGCGACTTCTTCCGCTCCCCCGAGGCGAAACGGAACAACTCCAAACGGGCCCGCTACATCGCCGCCCGCTGGGGAGCGATGGCGAATCTGTTCGCCATCGAACTGTGGAGTGAAGTTGACCTTGTCTCGGAATTCCACGCCCGTTACACCGACGGCAGCATCCTGACCTGGACGCGCGACGCGGCGGCGGAACTGCAGCGCTGGTCCCAGCGGAAGCCGCTGGTCTCAACCCACATCTGCAGTGATTTCAACAAACTTCTGCAGTTCCGGAAACTGTTTGACCCCAAAGAGATCACCCACGTCGCCGGCGATGCCTACCGCGATGCACAGATCCACTTCGTCGATCATCTGCGCAGTTACGCCCGCGTCATGAAATTCAACAAACCACAGCTCATCACCGAATACGGCGGCCCCTCGCAGGGGAGCGAAAACCGACAGCTCGTGGCCGACATCCACGCCGGGTTGTGGGGAGCCTCCTTTTCCGGTCTTGCCGGAACGCCGTTTCTCTGGTGGCACGACTTCGTACACCTCAACAAGCTCTACGGCCACTACCGGGGATTTGCCCGCTTCTTCCGCGGGATCGACCTGCGTTCTGCTCCCCCGACCGATCCGGCCCCGGAGCTCGTCGGCAACCGGCAGGAGTGCGAAATTCTGGCCGCAGTACAGAAAGAGAACGCCTGGGGCTGGATCTTCCACCGTGCCTCTTTGCTCACCTATCCGGAGCACCCGGAGAAAGAGCCGTTGCGGGAAAAACTGTCGTTCCGTTTGAAGAACGCCGCCCTGCCGCCGGGCGCTTACCGCCTCCGCTGGTATGACACGCTCTCCGGCGAGGTGGTCAAGGAAGAGCGCGTCACACTCCGTGCCGGGGAAGCCCCCGCCTTCCCGGTTCCGGCCTTCCGGGTGGATACCGCGTTTAAACTGGAAAAAGTCCGGGAGGAAGCCCGATGAACCGTTCTTGCTATGCAACTCTTTTTTTGCTGTCGCTCCTCGCCGGAGCTCTGCCGCTGGCGGGAGCCGACTCGAAAGCGCCCCCCCTCCCTGCGGATGCCCCGGCCTACCGGCTGACGACGGCGCCGGAAGATGCCGCCAAAGCCCAGAGCATCGACCTGACCAGCCTGCTCCTGCCGGAAGCGAGCCTCGCCAACGGTGTCCGGGTGCTGGCCGACGGCAAAGCCCTGCCCTTCCGGCTCCACAGCAATCAGGAGCTGGCGATCGCTCCGGCGCCGGGGGCGAAGGAGTTCACGATCGAGTTCGGCTTTCCCCGGGAGCAGAAGCGGGACAACTGGCAGAAAAATTCCGGCCCCTGCCCGCCAGCGGAACGGTTGCGCCTGTTCCTCTTCCCCGGGCGCCAGCCCTGCACACCGGCCCAGTACATCAGCCAGCGGACGGCGGAGTACGAACGCCGCAACTCCTGGAAGCTCCGGAACCATCCGCAGACCGCCTACCGCAGTGTGCTGGAGCGCGCCACCGGGCTCGATCTGCTCAACCGTGGCGAATATGTGCGGACCGCCATCAACCGCATCCGCCAGCGGAAACGCCGGATGCTCTCTCTCAATCGCTGGGACCGGCAGAGAGCGCGCGCCGAAGCGGCCGGCCTCCCCGCCTGGGCCCTGGGGGAACGGGCGGACGATGCGGCCAAACGGCGGCTGACCGGGCATCTGATCAACGTCTGCAACGATCTGGAGAGAGCCAACCGGGACCGGGAAAAAATCCGCAAGGACGCGCCCGGCGCTCCGGAGCGGGAGCTTGAAAAACTCGCGACGCGCAACGCCCGCCGGATTTTATCGCCGACCGACGTACAGATGACCATCCGGCCGCCGGAGACGCCGGAGTTCTATTCCGCCCGGTTTCACGGTCTGCTGCGAATTCCCGCCGACGGGGAATATGAGTTCGAGCTGAACGCCAACTGTCTGGCCCTGCTGAAGCTGGAGGGGAAACTGCTGCTCCGGCACGAGGGGGATGGTTCCGGCCCGGCGGTCCGTCAGACGGCCCGGATCGCCCTGAAGCGCGGCAGTCGGGAGTTCGAACTCTTGAACCGGGTCAACACAGGAACCGGCCGGCTGACCGTGCGGATGCGTCCCGCCGGAACCGGAGAGTTCCAGCTGTTGAACTGTGAAGATTTTGCGCCGGCCCCGGAACTGAGTCCAATCCGGCTGGAGACGGCGGACGGCACCGGGCTGCCGCTGTTCCAGCGCAGCGGACGGTGCCGGATTTTCTCCGGCAAGCGGACGAGTTACGAACTCCAACATATCGAACTATTGAACGATGTGGCAAGGCGTTTTGTCTTTGAGGCGGGATCGTTCCGGATTCCGGCGGCACAGCTTCCGGCAACGGTGGCAGTGGCCGCCTCCGGCGGAGAGAGCGCGCTCCGTTTTCTGGATCCGGAGGGAAAACTCCCGGATCTCCCGGTCACGCCGATCAACCGCCCGGACACCATGCTTCCGGCGCCGCCGGACGTCACCATGAAACTCTGGCTGCCCGCGTTTCTGTATGACCATGAAACCCTGACGGCGACGGTTGAAATCGCGTCGAAACTGCCGGTTCCCTGCACGGTCAAGCTGAACATAACAGAGCGCGGCGGCCAAGAACTGCTGTCGCAGGAGATTCCTCTTCCCGGCAAACCGGATGGCAGAATTGAACGTTTCACGCCGGACGTCATTCACAAACTGCCGCTGGAGCTGACCGGGAACGGTACCGGCGGCGAACGCATTCTCGACCTGACGCTTTCGATCCCGGGGTTTTCGTTTGCCCGGGAGACGATACGGATTGCCCCGGCGGCAGCGGCTCTGGAACTGCGCCATACACCGCACGGGCTGATGGACACGGCGGGGGCGCGGACGATTCTCCAGCTGCATCATCCGACGCTGAGTGAGTTGCGCAGCTGGGAACTGCCGAAAAAACTGGCGGAAGAGCTGAAACCGGAGCAAACCTGTCTGGTGATTGGCGAACCGTTCGGAGAATTTGCTCCGGAGCTGGAGCGCCAGCTTGCCGCGGAGGGGAAAACACTGGAGTTCCTGCCGCTGACCGGCGGGAATCTGCCGCTGTTCGAAAGCCTGCCGGCTCTGTGGCAGCAGATACCGCAGAGCCGGGCGGACCGGGCGGTGATTCTGCTGCCCTGCCTCCGTCACCGTTCCCCGCAGGAGCCGTGGGAAAGGGAGCGTAACCTGGCGGCGATTGTGGAGAAACTGAAAACCAATCCATCCATCCGCCGGATTACGCTGGCGGTCTTCCCGACGCCGCACCGGGAGAAGGAGGAAGAACTGGGTGAAATGCTGAACCGTCTGGTGCGGGAATTCGACCTGGAATATCTGGATCTCTCGGATACGCGGCCGTTGCTGGAAAAGCCGGAAGCGTTTCAGCGTCCGGACTCTCCGGGTGAGAGTTCGCTTCATCCGGTGGGGATCTCGCCGGCGCTGGCCCGGATTCTGGCAGGAAAACTGCGTCGTCACTTGATTTTTGAAAAAAACGGGCAATATTAATAAAACTGTCGCCGGCCCGGTAGCTCAGAGGATAGAGCAGCTGCCTTCTAAGCAGTTGGCCGTGGGTTCGATTCCCGCCCGGGCTACCATTTTACCCCCCTGATTTCAAGCAAGAAGCAACACAAAACCAACGTCTCTGCCTCATCCTGAATCAAGCTGATTTTTGCTGCTTTTAGAACACGAATTAGAACATTTTTAGAACATCATTTTGGTTCTTATTCCATTTGTAACGTGCTCTTTTTCAAAGCAGGCCTGCACCA
>NZ_DBEXAY010000062.1:0-2690 GCF_048170485.1 Victivallis sp.
TGGGAGGAGGAAGGCACCACGCAGAGCAAGGCCGCCGACGCCAAGGCTGCTGTCACCCAGCAGCTGATGGATGGTTCGATCCACGACGCTGACCAGGCGAAAATGCTGATCGAAAAATTCACGGAAGATCTCAAGACCAACGACTCCGTGGATATCCGTCGCAAGCTGGCCGACGCCTACATGGTGGCCGAGGATTACGAAGCGGCACAGCGGGAACTCAAGATCGTCGCGAAGAAACTCGGCGCACTCGACCCCGCACTCGACAAGAGCATCGAAAAAGCCTACGTCGCCCAGATCAATCAGGCGATCCGGGAGCTCAAGCGCAACCCCACCGCCTACGACCAGCCGGAGGCGCAGATCGCCCAGCTCGAAGAGCAGCGTGAACAGTACCGCCTCGATCGCGCCGTCACCCGGGTGGAAACCTATCCGAACGATACGCAGCTCCGCTACGATCTCGGCGAGATCTATCTCGGACGCAACGAGTTTGAAAAAGCGATCCCGCACTATACCGAAGCACTTCACAGCCCGCAGAAGAAGACCGCCTGTCACGTCCGGCTCGGCAGTTGTCTGGTCGGCGCCGGCAAGCCGCAGGAGGCGATCGCCGAATTCGAACAGGGGCTCAAGGAACTTCACACCATGAAGGACAAGTTGCGGGTGGATGCCGTTTACGGTCTCGGTCTGGCCTACGAGGCGCTGGGGCAGAAGGAGAAGGCGCTGGAGTGCTTCCGCGAAGTCTATCAGGTTCGGCCGAAATACCGCGACGTCGCCAGCCGGGTGGGGGCGGCGCAGCCCTCCGCGGAAGCCGCGCCGGAAGCCGCGCCGGAGCAGCCCGCTCCGGAAAAATGAAAATAAATCCCGGATTCCTATTGAATTTTACGGAATCGCGGGCTAAATTCTGATACGACAGATTTTTTGCGATTCAATGCCGAGAAAGGGTTTATCATGGCTGATCAGGAACCGAAAACCGAAAATCCCGGAATCAACGAGGACGATACCAGGACACGGAAAACTGTCCGCCTGAAATCTCCCTCGGTGACGCCTTCGTCGATCAAGCTGCCCGCCGCCGCCCCGATTACGGATCCGATGACCGGCCGCGACACCGACACCGGCAATCTCGATGTCCTTGCCGACACCCAGACCCGCCGCACGGTGAAACTCAAGCCGCTGGCGCCGCAGAAGGCGGCGAATACGCCGATCAAGCTGCAGGGCGCGGGAGTGACCACCACGACGACGGTGAATCCGGTCGCGCCGGATGTCCAGAATACGCAGACCCGGAAGACGGTGGTGCTCAAACCGGCGGCTCCGGCCGGAATTCAACTCGATGGAGCCAATACGCAGACCCGCAAAACGGTGGTGTTGCGTCCCTCGGTGGCGCCCGCCTCCGGGCTGCATGTCACCCCGTCTGCGCCTGCCGCGGACGCGGAGGACACCACCACCCGCAAAACAGTGGCACTGCATCCTTCGACAGCCGCCACCTCCGGCTTGAAGATCACGCCGGCCCCCGCCGCGGCGGCCGCCGGGGAGGAGGATGATACCAGAACCCGGAAGACGGTGGTGTTGAAGCCGTCGGCGGCAACGCCCGCCGGTTTGAAAATCGAAAAAGAAGACATGGATGATGCGACGATCCGCATTCAGCGGCCGCCGCACAAGACTCCGGCCACCCCGGCCGCCGCGCCCGCCGCTCCGGCGGCGCAGAAGCAGACGGTGGAACTTTCGGCCGAGGCGCTGGTGCCTGAAGAGGGTGCTCCGCGGCAGACGGTGGAGCTCCCGGCCGAGGCGCTGGTGCCGGAAAATGAGATTCAGAAGACGATGGAGCTGGACACCTCCGATCTCGTCGATGAGAAGGCGACGGTGAAGCTCGCTCCGCCGAAACACCCGGTTCCGCCGCCGGTTCCGCCGGTGAAGAAGACCGGCAAGATTGAGACCGAAGAGCCGGAAAAGGCTCCGGAGACGGAAGATGCGGCGGAAGGTGCGGAGGCTCCGGCCGAAGAGACAGCCGCCGCTCCGGCCGAAGAGGCCGCCGCTGCCGGGAAGAAGCAGAAGAAGGTGAAGGCGCCGCGCCCCGCGTATTCCGCCGACGTGCGTCGGCCCAGCGCCGCTTATCTGGTGATGGCGGTGATCACGCTGATCCTGATGGTCGGGACGGCGACGCTGACGACCGTGCAGTATCTCAATCTCTGTCAGAATCAGAACATCGAACTGCCCGGATTGGGCAAGTAACGGTTCGATTGAAGGCGCAGCATCCCGCAACCGGGAGCGCTGCGCTTTTTTTTGTTCCGGCGGATTGAAATCATCCGTTTCCGCCGTTATATTACCTGTCCGAATTCATCAAAACTTCATATGGGAATGTGATATCATGCCGTTTGACCGTGGATCGTTTGCATTTACGATGTTCGATGTGCCGGAGGAACTTCCGGAAAATTTTCTCGCACTTTTCGCTGCGAAAAAGGCAGGGTCGCTCGACTCTGTCACGGCGGAGCCGCAGTTCGGCTGGGTTACCGGGCATCATCTGCTCGACACGACGATTGACGAGGCGTCGGCCCAGCTGGGCGGCAGCTATTATCTGACGCTCCGGCAGGCGGTCCGGAAGATGCCGGCGTCGCTGCTCAACGCGGTCTGCAAGCGCGAAGAGCAGGCTTACATGCGGGCCAACAATCTTGAATATGTTTCCAGCAAGGTGAAGAAACAGA
>NZ_DBEXAY010000063.1:0-28096 GCF_048170485.1 Victivallis sp.
CTTTCCGTGGAGGATAATATATCATGCCCCGGCGGCCATTTCCACTCAGGAATGTCCTCCGCACCGCTCCCGGCAGAAAAAACGGGCGCCCGGCAATCATTCCGGACGCCCGCTTTGCGGAATCCCCATTACTTCTTTCGCGAGAAGATATCCTTGAACTGGTCGATTCCGCTCTTGATCTCCTGAGAAATCCCTTCGCCGCTCTTCTGAAGGGAACTGCCCAGATCCTTCAGATAGTCGGTCGCGGCGACCGCTTTGGAGATGGAGACAATCAGCTGAGCATAGAGCTCCTGAAAGGTCTCTCCCATCGTCTTCCCCTCGCCGACATCGGTCATCTCGATGGGCGGGAGCGGAATATCCGCCGTGGTCTTGAGCACATTCGACGAGAGCGAAACCCGGCTGTCGGAAACCTGGAAGAGACGGATCACCAGCTGTTTTTCGGAAGCGCTCTCCGCCTCCTGCGCCTCGGCCGGCGTCTGCTCTTCCGCCGGCTCCGCATCGCCGGTTCCGGCGAACTGCTCGACGTTCTTCTGAATATCGGTGAGATTGCTGGAACCGTCAAGACGCATCTCGAAATCCACCCGCATGCCGGAGACGCTCACTTCGAAAATCTCGATTTTCGAGGAAAAAATCGAACCGGGATTCAGGCGGACCACCACCTTTTCCACCCGGAACGCTTCCGGATTCTGATACCCTTCCGGATTTCCCACCCGGAAACCGGTAATTTCCGCACTTCCGCCGAAGAGCGAGCTGGAAAACGCGTCCAGTTCCACCTTCGTCCCGGTCACCATCGAGCCGACCCGGGTCACCGCCTGTTTCACGATGACATCCCGGCAGATCAGCGCAACCGCCAGCACCACCACCAGCCCGATCAGAAAGATGCCGAGCCATTTGAGCAGCCGCTTCCGGCGGCGCGGTTTCCGCTCCCCGTTTTCTTCCGCAAGTGTGTTCGATTCCGGTGCGGCAACGGCGCTCTCCTGTTCTTCCGGAACGGCCGCGTTTTCAATTCCCTCATTTTCCTTCATACTACTTCACTCCATATTTTGCCGCCATCTTCGCGAGAGCGGCCTGTTGTTTTTCGCTGAAGCGACGCCCGGCGGCGTACTGCTTGGCCAGTGATTCGTAAAATGCCTTGTCGTCGTAGGTGAATCGGCCCCGTTTCACCGGTTCCGCCCACTGCGTCACCGCCTTCAACCCCTCCAGCAGACGTTCCGTCTCGGGAGAGGCGACGGGAGCGGCGGCCGCCTCTCCGGCAGCAGCGCCCTCCCCCGCGGCCGGAGCCTCAGCCGCCCCGGTTCCGAGAAGCCGGTCGACCAGCGCCGGATCGGTGAGCTCCCCGTGGTACTTCTGCGCCATCTTGCGCAGAGCGCCGAGCTGTTTTTCGGAGAGCGCACGCCCGGAAAGCGCCTGTTTCCGCAGCGAGTCGAAGAATTTCCTGTCATCGTAACTGAACCGGCCCCGTTTGGTCACCGGCTCGAAATTCACCTTGTCGAATGCGGCGAACAGCGCTGGATACTCCGCCGACGCACAAGCCGCCTCGGCACGATCCCGCTTCTCCTCGCGTTCGGCCCGGAGAACCACCGCCGCCTCCTCCGCGCTCCGCAACTTCTCCGGCAATGCGTTCAACCCGGCTTCGAGCTGGCTGGCGTATTTCGCCGCCAGGCTGATCAGCGCCTGGTACTGCCGGGCGGTAATTTTGCCGTCGGCATCGAACTTCTCCCGCAGAGAACGGCAGAACTTGCCATCGTCGTAGGTGCGTTTCCCCACCTTCTGCGCCGCCTCGAACGTGACGTGATCGAAGAGCGACAACAGCGCCTCCGCCTCGTCCGCCGGCGGCAGGTCGCTGTTCTTCGCCGCCTCCAGCCACGGAACGAACTGCGCGTAAAAGTCCGCCATCATGTCGGTCCAGCCGACCTTGCCCTCCTCGACCTCGTCGAGCTGCTGCTCCATCCGGGCGGTGAAGCCGATGTCGAAGAGCGCCGGGAGTTTCTCCACCAGAAAATCACAGACCGAAAATCCCAGTTCCGTCGGAACCAGCTTGCCCTGCTCGCGCGACACATACTTGCGGTCCTGAATCGTGCGCAGAATGGTCGCATAGGTCGAAGGACGGCCGATGCCGTTCTCCTCAAGCTCCTTGATGAGAGCCGCCTCCGAGTAGCGCGGCGGCGGCTCGGTAAACTTCTGCTCCTTCTCCACATCGTGAATCGTCAGCGGCTGAGTCTCCCGCAGTTTTCCCAGCACCTCCGCCTCGCGCGTCTCATCCTTCCGTTTGGAGACCTCCTCGTACACCTTCGAAAACCCCGGGAACACCGGCACCGTCGCCGTCGCCCGGAAGGTGTAGTTCCGCGCATCCGCCCCGGCGATACCGACATCCACCGTCGTCAGGTTCTGAACCGCCGGCGTCATCTGACTGGCGACGAACCGGCGCCAGATCAGCGAATAGAGTTTGAGCTGCATCGGGTCGAGATAGGGGGCCATCGCCTCCGGAGTCCGCCGCACGTCGGTCGGCCGGATCGCCTCGTGCGCCTCCTGCGCGGCCGCCTTGTTCTTGTAATAGTTGAACTTCTGCGGGGCGAAGGCTTCGCCGTAGTTTTCCCGGATGAACGCCGCCGCCGCAATCTGCGCCTCGCGGGCGATGGTCACCGAGTCGGTACGCATATAGGTGATGAGACCGACCGCACCGCCTTCGCCGATGTCCATGCCCTCGTACAGCTGTTGCGCATAGCGCATTGTGTTGGTCGCCGAGTAGTGCAGCGAAACGTTCGCCGCCTGCTGCAGCGTGCTGGTGGTGAACGGCGCCGGCGCAAAGCGGCGGCGTTCGCTCACCGTCACCGAAGAGACCTGCGGCACGTCGCCGTGCAGAACTGCCTCCAGCAGTTTCGCGGCATCCTCTCCGGAGCCGATCCGGAACTCCTTCGCATCGATCTTGAAGAGCCGCGCGGAAAATTTCTCGCCGGATTCCGTCTGGAACACCGCGGAGAAGACCCAGTACTCCTCCGGCGTGAACGCGCCGATCGCCCGTTCCCGCTCGACCACCAGCCGCAACGCGACCGACTGGACCCGTCCGGCACTGCTGCCCTTTTCCACCCGCGACCAGAGCAGCGGACTCACCTGATAGCCGACGATGCGGTCCAGCACCCGGCGGGCCTGCTGGGCATCGACCAGATTGCGGTTGATCTCCCCCTTCTCCTGGAGCGCCCGCTCGATTGCACCGCGGGTGATCTCGTGGAAGCTCACCCGATAGAACGGCGCCTTGGTGCTCTTGTCGAGCACCTCCTCCAGATGCCAGGCGATCGCCTCTCCTTCGCGGTCAGGGTCGGGGGCGAGGTAAATTTCATCGGCCTTCTTCGCCGCGGCGCGCAGGTCGCGAACCACCGCCTTGCTCCGTGCGGTATCGACATACTGCGGCGCAAAGCCGTGTGCGATATCGATGCCGAACTCCCGCTCCGGCAGGTCGCGAATGTGCCCCATCGAGGCCATGATCGCATACTCTTTCCCCAGCATCCGCCCGATGGTGCGGGCCTTGGTCGGGGACTCCACTATCAACAACTTGGACATTCTGTATCACTCCCGGGAACTGACTCCCCTCCTGAAACATTCACAACGCGCTTCTCGCGCGCGTACGCACATACATAGGAATACTCTAGCGCCGAAATGCCTGCCTTGTCAAGTCCCATCCGCTTTTTTTTGCCAATTATCATTCGCACACGGGAAAATCCGTGCTATATTATTCGAGACAGAACAGGAGGAGAACGCAATGAATCCAACCGCAGACATCGGAGTGATCGGGCTGGCCGTCATGGGCGAAAATCTCGCGCTCAACTTTGCGAGCCGCAACTTCACCACCGCCGTATACAACCGTACCACCGCCAGAGTCGACGCCTTCATGGCGGAGCGTGCCGCAGGGAAACCGCTGATCGGCTGCCGTTCGATCGAGGCGTTTGCCGCCGCACTGAAACGCCCCCGCAAAATCCTGCTGATGGTCAAGGCGGGCGAAGCGGTCGACGCCTGCATCTCCTCCCTGCTGCCGGTGCTCGAACCGGGCGACATCGTGATGGATGGCGGCAACAGCTTCTACGCCGACACCGTGCGCCGGGAAAAAGAGCTGGCAAAAGCCGGCATCCGCTATCTCGGCGTCGGCATCTCCGGCGGCGAAGAGGGCGCCCTCCACGGCCCCTCGCTGATGCCCGGCGGCGACGCCTCCGCCTGGCCGGAGGTGGAGCCGATGTTGAAGGCGATCGCCGCGAAAGTGGACGGCAACACCCCCTGCTGCGAATGGATCGGGCCCGGCGGTTCCGGCCACTACGTTAAAATGGTGCACAACGGAATCGAATACGCCGACATGCAGCTCATCGCCGAAACCTACGGGTATCTGCGCGACCGGCTCCATCTGGATGCTGAAAAAATTCAGGCGGTCTTCGAAGCGTGGCGGCGCGGCCCGCTCGCCGGCTACCTCATCGACATCACCGCGGAGATTCTGAAGGTCCGCGACGCCGGAAGCGGCAAACTGCTGCTCGACCTGATC
The DNA here is from genome assembly GCF_048170485.1 of Victivallis sp. NCBI lineage: Bacteria > Pseudomonadati > Lentisphaerota > Lentisphaeria > Victivallales > Victivallaceae > Victivallis > Victivallis sp. Next base: position 4,526 of record NZ_DBEXAY010000063.1, read on the forward strand.
CTGGACGCCCCCGGGCAGAAGGGCACCGGCCGCTGGACCAGCGAGACCGCGCTGGAAACCGGCACGCCGGTGCCGACGCTCACCCAGGCGGTCTACCAGCGGAACCTGGATGCGGCCAAGGAGCTCCGGCAGACCGGCAGCCGCCTCCTCGCCCCCCCGGAAGAGGCGGAACCCTACCCGGAAGAGGAACAGGAAGAGGTCATCGACGCCCTGGAATCGGCCCTGTACTGTTCGAAAATCTGCGCCTACGCGCAGGGATTCGAACTGCTCAAGGCGGCGGAACAGCGGTTCAACTGGCCGCTTCACTACGGCGAAATCGCCCTGCTCTGGCGCGGCGGCTGCATCATTCGCGCCGATTTCCTCGGGGAGATCAAAAAAGCCTACGACCGCAATCCGGAGCTGGAAAATCTGATGTTCGACGACTACTTCCGCACCGAACTCGACAACGGCCAGGAGGGGTGGCGGCTCATCGCCGCCGATGCGCTGCTCTCCGGCGTGGCCATGCCGGCCATGTTTTCGGCGGTCGGGTATTACGACAGCCGCCGACGCGCGGATTCCCCGAGCAACCTCATCCAGGCGCAGCGCGACTTCTTCGGCGCGCACACCTTTGAACGCAAAGACCGCCCGCGGGGCGAATTCTTCCACCACGAATGGAACCAACCGGGAGCTGAATTATGAGATCGATGCTGTTGACCACCCTCGCCTTCTCCGCCGCGCTGGCATTTCTCGCCGGCTGCGCCACTGCGGAGCCGGAGATGGAATCCCCCGCCGACATCACCGTCGCCGAACTGGAGACGAAGATGCGCCATGCGATGGATCCCGACGGCCGCTACGCCAAAGCCAAAACCTTCATCCAGCGTCAGATCGTTCTGACCGAACGGTTTCTCGATGACCCGGAAGAACAGGTTGCCGAAGTGAAATTCGAGCGCCCCGACAACTTCCGCCTCACCACGCTGGAAGACAACGTCCCGGTCACCGGCCTGATCGTCAACGGCAAAAACGGCTGGGTGGTGGATTATTCCGGGAAAAAGATCACCGAACTCACCCCGGAACAGCTCGACCAGCTGAAGGTGCTCTCGGGGACCTCCAATCCGGATAACTCGCTCACCCGCGCTCTCCGCGACATCCGCCTCACCCTCTGCCGTGTCGGGGAGCAGGAGTATTACAAGGTGACCGGTCTGAGCCAAAATGGCGGGAATCCGGTCGAAATCTACATCGACAAAAATGATTTTCTCATCCGCCGGATCAAAGCGGTGTTCCAGATCGGGTCACGGTCACTTCGCTACGATTCAACCATCCAGCGCTATTCCCTCTACGAGGGGGTGATGATTCCGGCGGAGACCACCGTCGTCCAGAATGGCTTGAAACAGACGACCCGGGTGGTTTACTACAAGCTGGATGCAGTGATTCCGGCATCGGATTTCCGCCCGCCGGTACTCTGAGCGGAAATTCCTGCCCGACGCCGTTTCCTCCTGCTGGAGAAACGGCGTTTTTTCTACCGGTGAATGTCGACCACCTTGCCGTCGAAGAGATCGACGATCTCGTGGATGAGCGGATCCTGCAACGCCTCCACCAGCGCCTGCGGCTGATCATTGGCGATGCTGTGACGATGTTTGCGTCCGCCGGGAGCGGTCCGGGATTCCGCGATCTCCGGCGCAGGAGACGGCGACACGAGAGCCGCCGCATCGGAAGGAATCTCCGGATATGAGCTGCCGGCCCCGGCACCATCTGCCGCGGGCTCCGCGGGAATCTCCGGATACGGGTTGGTTTGTTCCGGCTCCCCCTCTTCGGGAATCGGTTCCGGCGCAACCTCCGGCTCCGCGGGGATCTCCGGATACGAGCCGGTTTGTTCCGGCTTCTTCTCGTCGGCAACCGGCGCAGCTTCCGGTTCCGGCGCAACTTCCGGCTCCGCGGGGATCTCCGGATACGAGCCGGTTTGTTCCGGCTTCTTCCCGTCGGGAACTGACGCAGCTTCCGGTTCCGGCGCAACTTCCGGCTCTGCGGGAATCTCCGGATACGGGCCGGATTGTTCCGGCTTCTTCTCATCGGCAACTGGCGCAACATCCGGCTCCGGCGCAACTTCCGGCTGGGGGGCCGGCTTCGCCTTTTCCTCTTCCGCGGGCGCTGTCTGCGGCACCTTCTCTTCGGCAACCCGTTCCGAGACAGACGGCAGCGGCTCAATGGAGGGAGCCGCAACCGGCACTTTTCCCGCCGGGAGCTGATCGAGAAACTTGAGTTCACCGGCAGTGCGAAGCTGATTCAGCCGCGCCAGCAGGTCGTCAATCCGCACCGCGTGCGCCTCGCGCATCGCCTTGAGCAAAATCGTCTCCAGATAGACCTGTTTGTTCAGAGCGTCGTGCAGAATGCGCCCCACCGGAGCAATGGTTTCAAGCAGAATCTGGATGGTATCCGGCTTGACCAGCGCCCCGAGGCGGCGAAACCGTTCGATCATCTCCGGGCTCTCATCGAGCAGTTCGCCCGGGTCGCGCAGAATCGTACAGAGCTGTACCGCGCGCACCGCGCTTAAGAGATCGTCGAACAGCGTCTCCAGATTTTTCCCCTTCTTCGACAACCGGGCGATGATGGAAACCACTTCGCCGGGCTGATTCCGGAGCATCGCCACCAGCAACGCATCCAGATCGGCATGGTCGGTCAGACCGAAGAGCGACAGCACCTGTTCGCCGGTGATGGTCGAGCCATCCCCCTGCGAGAAAAAGGCGATCATCTGGTCAAGCAGTGACTGCGCGTCGCGCATTCCGCCTTCGGCCGCCCGCGCAATCGCGTTGATCGCGCCGTCGTTGATCCCCACTTTTTCGGTCTCGCAGATCAGCTTCAGCCGCTCGGCGATCAACCGGGTCGGAATCGGAAGAAGATCGAAACGCTGACAGCGGGAGATGATCGTCGGCAGCACCTGGTGCACTTCGGTGGTCGCAAAGATGAATTTGACATGCGGCGGCGGTTCTTCCACCGTCTTGAGCAGGACGTTCCACGCCTGCTTCGAAAGCATATGGACTTCGTCGATGATGTAGATCTTGTAGCGGCCGTTGACCGGCTGGGTGAGCACATCCTCGGCGAGTTCGCGCATATCGCCGGTAGTGTTGCGGCTGGCGGCGTCCACCTCCAGCACATCAAGGTTGCGCTCCTCGGCAATCGCCCGGCAGGATTCACACCGGCAGCACGGCTCCCCCTGCTGCGGATCGAGACAGTTCATCGCCTTGGCGAAAATACGCGCGAGTGTGGTCTTGCCGACGCCCCGCGGCCCGACGAAGAGGTAGGCGTGCGCAGTCCGGTCGCTGAGAATTTCATTGCGCAGTGTCCGGACCACATGTTCCTGCCCGACCACGTCGGAGAATCGCTGCGGACGCCATTTGCGGGCGATGACCTGATATTCGCTCATGAACGGGCCCCTTCCCGCGCGGCTTCGACCGCCTGGCGCTGAATTTCAAAAATCTGCCGCAGTCCGTGTTCGGCAAGGTCGAGCAGTTCGTTGAGCTGCGCCCGCGAGAAGGGCTCCCCCTCGGCGGTGCCCTGCACCTCGACCAGCTTCCCGGAAGCGGTCATCACCACATTCATATCCACCTCGGCCCGGGAATCCTCGGCGTAGCAGAGATCGAGCACCGGAACGCCGTCGACGATACCGACGCTGACCGCGGCGACGCTCTCCCGGAACGGATTCTCGGGGAAAACGCTCCCCGCCCCGCGTTTCCCGGCCAGAGCCAGCGCCACCGCCGCCCCGGTGATTCCGGCACAGCGGGTGCCGCCGTCGGCGTCGATCACGTCGCAGTCGAGCGAAACGGTGTTCTCCCCGACCTTCAGGAGGTCGACCGACATGCGAAGCGAGCGGCCGATCAGCCGCTGAATCTCCACCGTGCGACCGCCCTGCTTGCCCGCGCTCGCCTCGCGGCGCATCCGCTCGTGCGTGGAGGCAGGCAGCATTCCATACTCGCAGGTGACCCAGCCGCCGGGAACCTTCTGCGCCTTCATCCACGGCGGAACCTTGGCGTCGACGCTGGCGGCACAGACCACCCGGGTGTTGCCGCAGGAGATCAGCACCGAAGCGAGCGGGTGCGAAAGATAGTCCGGGGTGATGATGATCGGCCGGAGTTCATCCGGCGCACGTCCGTCGATACGGGTCATAAAAAAATCCTCCCTGCCACTGCGGCCCGGCTCTGCCGGGATAAAAAAAGAGTCGCCCGGCCAGATGACCCGTGGCCTGTCAAAAAATCGCGTAGAGCTGCTTGGTTCCCCACCTGACTCGGTTGGCACTTTTGACAACGCACGGGGTCCGGCCCGGCGACAACTGTTGATTCGATTGTCTTCTTACAGTACTCTATTTTTTGAAAAATTCAAGCAGCAAACCGAGTTCTTTGCGCAAATTTTTCCGCTCCACCACGCGGTCGATCAATCCCTTTTCCAGCAGAAACTCCGCCGTCTGAAAACCTTCCGGCAGTTTCGAATTGGTCGTCTCCTGAATCACCCGCGGACCGGCAAAGCCGATCATCGCACCCGGTTCGGCGATGATCACGTCGCCCACCGCCGCAAACGAGGCGGTCACACCGCCGTAGGTCGGGTTGGTCAGAATCGCAAAGTAGGGCAGCCCCGCTTCCGCATGACGCTCGAGAACCGCGCAGGTCTTCGGCATCTGCATCAAGCTGAGGATCCCCTCCTGCATGCGCGCGCCGCCGGACGCGGTCACGATCACCACCGGCAGTTTCTCCGCCGTGGCCCGCTCGACCATCCGGGCGATCTTTTCGCCGACCACCGAGCCCATCGAGGCGCCCATAAAGCGGAAATCCATCACGCCGAGCATATAGGGATGCCCGTCCAGCCGGGCGGAACCGCAGACGATCGCGTCGTTGAGCGAGGTCTTTTTCGTATTCTCCTCCAGCCGGGCGCTGTAGGGCTTCGAATCGGTGAACCCGAGCGAGTCAATCGACTTGAGGCCGCGATCCATCTCAACGAAGCTATCCGGATCGGTGAGCGAAACAATCCGGGCATGCGCGCTCATCGGCAGATGGCAGTTGCAGTACCAGCAGACCAGAAGATTGTCATGAAGCCGGTCGGTATAGAGCGTCTGGCCGCAGTTCTTGCACTTGACCCACGAACCATCCGGGATCACCATTTTGCGCTCACCGCTGGTCGGCATGCGCAACGTCGAATATTTCCCGCTGCTGAACAAAGACATAAAAAACGTAACTCCCGTTAACCGCGATTGAATCCGTCGGCCTTGACTCTCTCCGCCGACACCAGTTCCAGATGCAATATCCAATTGTTTAATATACTCTTTGTCCGGAAAAATTCAATTGCTTTTCTGCAATATTCCTCTGATTTGCTCCGGCGGCAGGGTGCGTTTCCTCTCCTCAACCGATCAGCGACGTGCCGATTCCCAGCAGAGAACCGAGCTGAAAGACGACCAGTGTGACAAGGTAGGCGAGCACAAACAACCCGCCCGCTTCCGCCATCGCCATCTTCCAGGAATTCATCTCGCGCCGGATGATCGCCAGCGTCGCCAGACACGGTACCGACAGGAGGCAGAAGAGCATGATGCAGAACGCCTGCAGTGGCGTGTAGTTCCGAATCAACTGTTCCCGGAGCGGCACCGACTCCTCGTCCGCCTCCCCCTCCGCGTAGAGGATGCCGAGCTGCGAGACGAACACCTCCTTCGCCGCCAGCGCGCCAATGCAGGCGGTGGTCAGCTTCCAGTCGAATCCGATGGGGCGGAAGAACGGTTCCAGCGCATGTCCGACCCGGCCGGAGATGGTGTACTCCATCTGTTCGGCCAGCCGGGCATTCTCCAGTGCGGCGGCCGACTCGGCATCGTGGTTCTTCTGTGCCAGCTCGATTGCGGCGTCGTAGTTCCGGGAGAACTCCCGCTTCTCCGGCCAGGTGTGGCAGAAATAGAGGATGAGGCTGGTCAGAAGAATGATCGAGCCCGCCTTCCGCACATACATCTTCCCGCGATCCCACATGTGCAGAAGCAGACTGCGCAACGTCGGCATCCGGTAGGGAGGCAGTTCCATGAGATAGATCTCCCCCTCCCCCCGGAAGAGCGTCGACTTCATCAACCGCGCCGCAACGAGCGCAATCACCACGCCGATCAGGTAGATCAGCCACATGACGAACGCCTGGTACTTCGCGGCGAAGAAGGCCGGCACGATCAACGCATAGATCGGCAGCCGCGCCCCGCAGCTCATCAGCGGCAGTACCATGATCGTGGTCTTGCGGTCCCGTTCGGACTCGATGCAGCGGGTCGCCATGATCGCCGGAACCGTACAGCCGAAACCGAGCACCAGCGGCACAAAGGAGCGCCCCTGCAGCCCGAACCGGCGCATCACGCCATCCATCACGAACGCCGCCCGCGCCATGTATCCGGAATCCTCCAGAATCGCAATCGCAAAGAAGAGAAAGAGAATGTTCGGCAGAAAGACCAGCACCCCGCCGACGCCGGCAATCACCCCGTCGGTGAGCAGGGAGCGCAGATAGGGGAACGCCGATTCCGGCCAGATGCTTTTCACCGCGTCGGAAAGCATGGCAAATCCATCTTCGATGTATCCCATCAGAGGATCGGCGCAGGTAAAGGTGAACCAGAAGGTGAGGTAGATGATCAGAAAAAAGAGCGGCAGACCGAAATATTTGTTGGTCATCACCACATCGATCCGGTCGGAAATTTCGCGCCGCCGCTCGCTGGTTGCGGAAATCGCCTCACGGCAGGCGCCCGCCAGCATCGCATAACGGCGGTCGGCCAGAAAGGTGTCGGTGTCGATCGCGTGTTTTTGCCGGAGATGACGGATCTGCGTTTCCACTTCGTCGCGGACGGGGGCGAACTCCTCCATCCGTCCGACGCAGGAATCGTGTTCGAGCAGTTTGACCGCGAAGAAGCGGGAGGGAATGTGGCGGTAACGCTCCACGCCGAGCGCGTCGATCCGGGCGGCGACCGCGGCCAGCGCCTGATCGATATCCTGCCCGTAGGAGAGCCGCGGAGAACCGTGCTCATCGAGTTTCGTCAGCGTTTCCGCAAGTTTTTCCAGCAGGAGCGTCACCCCGCCGGAGCGGCTGCCGACCGTCCGGACGATGGGCGAACCGAAACAGGCCTCCAGCTTCGGAATGTCGAACTTCATCCCCTTCTTCTCCGCATCGTCGCTCATGTTGAAGACAAGCAGCATCGGGATGTGCAACTCAGCCAGCTGGGTGGTGAGGTAGAGACTGCGCCGGGGAATCGTGCTGTCGATCACGTTCACAATGAGATCGATTCCCGGCCGGGTCAGTTCCTGAAACACCACCTCCTCTTCGGGCGAACCGGAGGAGAGCGAATAGACACCGGGCAGGTCGATCAGTTTGATTTTCATGCCGTTGAGGACAAAACTACCCGACTTGCTCTCCACCGTCACGCCAGGGTAGTTGCCGACATGCTGGCGCGCGCCGGTGAGCGCGTTGAAGATGCAGGTTTTGCCGCAGTTGGGATTTCCGGCCAGGGCGATGGTGAACTCCTGTTTCATCGTGCGGCGTCCTTTTCTTTCATCATGATGCAGGCGGCGTCATCGCGGTGGAGCGCCATGCTGGTATCCATCACCCGGATGCGGAGCAGACCGCCGAAGGGAGCGTGAGCCTCCATCAGCAGCTCCACGCCGGGAATCAGGCCGACGTCGGCGAACTTTCTTCGCCCGCGCCACTCCGGCAGCACGCGTAGAATGGTGGCGGAGGTTCCGACCGGCAGATCCGCCAGGGTCATCGGCCGCGTACCGGTGCGGTACTCCCGGAGCTTCCCCGGGGCGGAACCGCATCCGCAGGAACACTTCTTCGATTCAGACATGTTTCACACTCCTGTTTCGGAATTGACAATCGTTTTATCCGGAACGGATTGCGTTCCGGAAAGCGTCTCGTGCAGATAATGGCGCAGCGCCGCACAATCCGGCCGGGACTCAATCGCCAGGGTCAGAGTCCGGACGGCCTGAACCGCCCGCTCATCCACTTCATGTTCAATCCGGCAGGCCAGCCGGTTGGCCGCCCCGGGCGGCAGCAGCAGAATGTTCTGAAAAAAATGACGCAGGATCCTGTGTTTTTTCAACACATCCTCCGCCAGGCGCCGTCCCAGCGGCGTCAGCAGTACCGGCATGTTCGGCTCGTAATCCAGACAGCCGCGGGCGGCAAGCTGTTTCAGCGCACTGGTCACCGACGGCATTTTCACATTGAGCCGCCAGGCGACATCCCGCGCATGAGCATGGCCATGCTCCTCGATCAGAAGGGCGATGGTCTCAAGATAATCCTCCATGTGCGAGCTCATCGGTTCGTTCGACATGATTTCTCCTTTAAAAATTAGAATAAGCTAATTTTGTACTCAAAAAAATTTCCTCCATCGCAGATTGATAAAACTAATATAGCCGCAAAATGGAAGTTTTCAATTAGCCAAATCTAATATTGTGGCTTTTTCCTTCTTTCTCTGTCAAACTCCAGTTCTCCGGAATATTCCGGGATGGATGTCAGGGCCGCCCCATTGCCGTCAGAGGTCCCAGTAGGAATTGGGCACTCTTTCTGCGACGGGAAGACTCCGGCAAGCCGTTTCCAACCCGGAGTACCGGTACGAAACGGCCCCTCGGTGTCTCCTTACAGCGTCATCGGCTCCCTTTCCTCCGTCCTTGATGCCGCCCGGCAATCATTTTCCCAGTCCGGCCTGAATATAGCCGAAAATGTTGTGCCCGTCATACAGAAAAGGAACGGGAGTGCTTCTGCAAAACGTTCCGCCAGAGAGATCCGTTCGCACCAGAATGAAATCGAACCGATCTCCAGGCTGCGGCATACGGCGGCACCAGATGCCGTGAAGTTCCCGCAACGGAATTGACAGTTCGATGGAATATCCCCCCGGAACCGGCTGTGCCGCAGTCTCGGAGGCGGTCTCTCGTTCCACATCCAGAATGCAGAAACCGCCCCGCTCACGGCTCCAGTGCTCCAGACTCCACATCTGCCTTGCCGGATTGACAATCCATTCGTAATAGTGGGGACGCCGGCAATCCGGACGCATGAACAACTCCAGAGAATCGGCTTCATGCATTTTTCGCCCAGAATTCCTCGCCGTACCGTTGAAAGAGATGATCTCAGAATCGCAAAAATATCCTGCTGCATAAAATCTGTCGTCATACCAGCCGACGAGCCAGAACGAGCCATTCTCCGCCACCTTTTGCATGGAATCCAACGGATACTCTCCGGAGAAGCGAAAGGCCGCCAAGACTTCATCTGCGGAGAGAACGCCGTCGATGACAGGCGCCTTTTTCAAGCGCGGCACCTCCAGGGTACGGCGAGGTTCCCGCCAGTGAAGGCCGCGTTGAATTCTGGCGTGATATTCGGCCAGAACTTTGATCGCAGCCGCTTCATCCCCGGGAACCTTTCCCCGCAACACCTCCTGTTCACGCCGGCACTGCCAGAGCCAGTTGCCGGCAAATTCGGCCGGAGTTCCCCGGCATCTGCGCCACCAGAACTCCGTATCGAGCATCTGCCGCGCCGCACATTCTTCACGGGAGAGCTCCGCAACGCTCCCGCAGCCTGTCAGCAGGAGCAGGCCGGCAAACAATCCTGGAACAAAACGGCAGTTCATTGTCCCCGTTCTCCGTTGGAAACAACGCGTATCCCGCCCTCTGTCCGATAGGAACAAAACGCCCACGGTCCCAGCTTCAGTTTCAGGGGCTCGCCGGCGGAAGAGAGCTGTCTGCCGGTCGCCGCATCCGCAATTGCTCCACCGTCGGAGACGACAGTCAACGTCTCCGGCGTCTCTGAGGTGTTGACGACGTAAAACCAGGTGCACTGCCTGTCCCGCAAACTGCGGATTTTGACCGTCTCCGAAGCGCCGGGAAGCTCCTGGAAACGCCGGGCCGGAAGCGCCCGAAACGAACGGGCAAACGCTGCCAGTTGCGATTCCATTCCGTAGGTTCCGATCAGGAATCCCCCCCGGGTCACTCCGAGCAGATCATGATAGCGGAAAGGAAGAATGTAGTAGCGCATGGCGTGAATTCCCGCGGGAGAGAGCGCGCTGACCCTCCAGCTGGTTTCCGTCAGCCACGGCGCAGACAATGGATTGGGTTTGTCACTCCAATGGCTTTTGCGGCGGGAGCCGACGGCCGACTCCCAGTACCGGTCATGCATGTGAAGCCACGGGCTGGATGCACCTTCCAGCGACTGGTAACAAGATTGCTGCATCTCAAGCACCCGCAGATGGCGATAGTGATTCGGCCAGCGATGCACCCGCCCTTCTTCCCATCGATAGTCGGCGGGGAAGATCGACTGCTCCAGTATCAGGTTGGGAATGTCGCGAAGCCGCTTCGAATCAATGCCGGCCTCCCGATTCAATGCCGCCGGGAAACCGGGGTCGCAGAAATCCTGCCGGTGCATCACCTTCGACGGAGGAATCATACAGTTGACCACCAGTTTCAAATCAGGCCGCTTTGCCGCAACCGTTTTCGCCAGAGAGCGGTAAAAAGCGGCGATTTCATCACAGCGCCAGTTGATCCAGGCTTCCCGGGCATTGGCGAGCAGCCACTCCGCATACAGTCGGCCTCGCTGCGGATTGTTTCGATCAACCGGGACGCGCACACCGGTCTTCGCCTCGAACGCCTCGATTGCATAATCGTTGTACCCGGCCCCCAGATCCCCGAACGAAAGCAGAGAGTGCCGCGTGACATGCAGAACGATTCCTCGAAAGGAACGATGAGGCGCTCCGGTCTCCAGCATGCGCTCCACATACCCGGAGATCAGCTTCTGCACCTGCGGATGGAGGATGTTGAAGTTGGGCGGCGTATCATGCCAGCCGCCGATGTGCGGCCGGCCGTCACGGAGGATTGTGGCCGCGGAGGAGTGAAGTTCTCCGTTCGCAACCGCTTTCGCCGTCACGCTTTCAAACGGAAAATCCGGCAGAGTGTTCAGGTTGATGGTCCCGAGAAAATCGAGCTCTTCCTGATCAAACCGGGTCAGGAGCATATCAAAAAAACCCGGCACGTGGTTGCGGGGATTGTAGGCGCCTCCCATGTATCCCTGATACCAGACCATGGGATATGCCAGCAGATTCTGACCGCTGTATTTCATGTATGCCGTCAATCGATTCAACATAGCCTCCGCACCGGCAGGCGTTTCGGCCGGAACCCCGAAAAGATAGTTCAGCGCCGGATCTTCGAAATAGAGTCCGACCGTGCGGGTCACTCCCTGCACCGGAGATGCCGGCTCAACGCCGGCATCCGGCAGACCGCCTTTGATCTCATGGATGCGAATCCGGGAAACGGCAGCCGGTTCTCCGGCGCGGGCGGTCATAAAAATCAGAGTGAAGTCCCTGTCATTCGCAAAATAGATCGCCTGCTGTTTCACAAAGGTGCCGGTATTGCGGTAGAGGTCTCCGGCCAGCGCGCCGGTCTGAAGCCGGAAATCCCCGGGGCCGATGCGGGAGGATTGTCCGGTCACATCCATCGTACGTTTCCGGTCATCCGGGAATTCCCACTCCACCAGATAGAGTCCATGCGGATCCGGCAGTTGAAACCGGACGGCAAAGCGGTCACAGCGCCCGGAACCGGCTTCCAGATATTCGGTCGCTCCAAGTTTTTTCTTCCGGCAGACGCCGATTGCGACAAAACGATCCTTTGGCAATCCGGCAGCGGGAGACACCTCATCCACCGGAGAGAGCTGCAAGGGTCCCCGCGGAACGTGCAGAGGATTGTCCGGAGAAAGGGCTCGGATCACAACCTGCGTGCGGTTTCCCCGGGAATCCTCCAGCCGGAGCGTACAATCGCCGCCTTTCGCCAGATTGAACCTCGTCACACACTCCCGACGCTCCCCCGGTGCCAGCTGCAGACTCCCGTTCCGCAGCTGCCGCCCTTCCGGGGATACGAGTTCCCACTGCAGCGTCTCCTGGTTTCGCCCTCGGTTTTCCGTGCGGAAACGCAGATGCTGCGGTTCTGTTCCAGCCATGAAACAGCCGCTCAGCACCGTTGTGTGCAGCGGCCGGAACCTCTGCGCTTCACGCGAAATCCGGTCGGGGGAAAGCGGGGCAGACCAGATCTGCACCTCATCGATCCAGCCATCCGCCTGATCGATGCCGTTGCAGTTCCCGATGAAAAGGTTATGCAGTTCCGGAGATTCCTTTTCCGCCGTCTCCGGAACAATCCGCAACGGGGCGCTGTCGCCGGCCAGCGGCTGCAGCTCTCCATTCACATAGAGTTGGGAGCCGCCGCAGCTCCAGCTGAATGCCAGATGGTGCCATTCGCCGTTGCGCAAAGGAATTCCGGTCCGGAACGAATCGTATTTGTCTCCGCGATCACCGCGAATCACATCTCCCCAGCACCAGACTTGGATCGCACCGGAACCGATCCGGTTTCGCGGGACATCGGTGGAGACCAGCGTCCGCCAATTTGCGCGATTGCGGTTGTCCGCTCCACTGCCGTTCCACTCCGGTTTGTACCAGAGCATGATGGTACCGGAAGCGGGCAGCAGATGTCCGGAGAGGGCATATTTCAACCGGGTGCCCGTCTTCCGGCTTGCCCGAAGCGCCTGCCCCTGCCCTCCGGCTCCCGGCCCGAAAGAGATTCCCCGCTCTTCCAGCGGAATGCTCCCTCCCGCCTGCCCTCCGGCTGCCGTGGAACCATCAAACCCGGCGCGGAACAGCAGAACCGGTTCCGTCGCGGCGGCCATTCCGCAGACGAGGAGAAGCACACTCCCCAGAGAACGTCTCATGGCTGCTCCTCCAGCTTGATGGAAAGCTTCGAAAAAAATGCCCGTCCCGCCGCCTGCTGAAGCCCGAAACGGATGGTGACGTCTGTGGCTTCCTTCGGAATTTTTTCTGCAATGGAGTGATACGTCCAATCGAAAGAACCGCTTTTTATTGCCGGCGAAACCCCTCCCGCAAACTTCGATTTTCCATTCAACTTGTAGTGGATGAGAAAGACGACACCGCCGAATTTTGGATCTTTCGCCTCAATCTTTTCGCCGCGAATCATGCCGGAGAAAACAACCGTCTTCCCTGCCGCTCCGGCCAAAGGGATATCCGGCATCACATTGCCGGCGGCTTCCAGCGCGTACGACTGATTCGGTCCCCCCGTCGGAAGAAATTTCAACCATCGCGCACGCAGCATGGATTTACGCTCTTCCAGTTTCGAGCCGTAATCCTGGTACAGCTCCCCTCCCTCCGCCGCCAGGAGGATGACGGAACTGACGGCACAGGCAAAATAATAGTTCCAGGAAATGTTCATGGTATCGATCCTTTCTACTCCGTGTAGGGCTCATACAATTTGGTCCAGCGGCGTGTTTTCCGCACTTCGACGCTGGCGAGAAGTTCCACGTGACCGTCGTACAGCACGGCGTTCAGGAAATCCAGACGGCCATGTCGATAGCAGCAGTAGTTGCTGTCGCCGCCGTCCTCTCCGTTGCGACGGTAGAAAACAGGATTGCTGAACCCGCTGAACAGCGCCCAGTCCCGCCCGTCCAGAAACGCCAGCCGTTTCGACGGCTGCCTGACCCGGGGAATCTTGTAGGCTTCGATTTTATCTCCGCCACCCCAGGCGGCGAGATCGTCGGCAGGGACACCGTAACTGCGCATGATGGAGGGCATTCCATTGCTGTGCTCCCGGAAGGCGCGCATCGCTTCAGGACAGATCAATCCGGCAGAAATATGTCCGGAGCTCTTGTTCTGGCTGGTGTTGGTGCTGACATTGGCCGGATCGTAGCTGCCCAATATGGAAATGAAGGAGAAGTTCCGATACCACTGCATTCCGCCCACCACCTGCCCGGGCACCATGTAGTCGTCAAAATTGGATGCATACAGCTGCGCTGCGGTTCCATATTGTTTCAGAATTGCCGCACATTTGATCCTTTTCGCCGTCTGTCTTGCCTTGTTGAGAGCCGGAAGCAGCATCGCAGCAAGAATTGCAAGGATTGCAATTACAATAAGAAGTTCAATAAGGGTGAAATTGTTGAACCTCCCGCATTTTCTGGCGGAGAAGGGAATTTTCTTCCCGCCGGCAGCGGTTCGCGAAAACGCAGGATACGGGGAGCTGATTCGTTTTTTCATCCTACCTCCTTTGGTTCATTTCCAATCGTTCCGTTATCTGAAAAGGAAACAGATATTCCGATTCCGTCCTCTGACCGGCGAACATGGCCTCCAAGCAGGCGGCAGCCTGTTCGGCCATTTCCCGGAAGGGATAGGTGCGGATGATTCCGCGATGCGAATTTTCTCTGTCGAGTTCCACCGCTTCCGTCAGCATCAGGCAGCGTGAGCCGTCAAGATTCCGTTCCTGCAGCAGCTTTTGAAAGCAGCATGCCGTCTCCCCATGCGCATATACGGCATCCGGCAGCACTCCGGCAGCCGCACACTGTTCCAGAGCGGTTTCCACCTCCCCCATATTGGCGACTTCGGTCACCTTGAACGAATGGCGGGCGTCGGAGCAGGCAAGGCGCACTCCGGCAAGCTGTTTTCTGCAGACAGCATCGAACGACATCCACAGGACGCTGTGAACGTGCTGCCGGAGCATCATTGCGCCCATCTCCCTCCCCGCCCGGCGATGATCGGCAAGAATGGCCGGTATGCCGTCGACCCGTCCCTCCAGCACCACGACCGGAAAGTTGTTCTGCCGGAGTGAAAACAGAGCCTTCTGCAAATTTTCCGCCGGCGAGATGGCAATCAGTCCGTCGAGATTCAGCGATTGAATCTCCGCAACGACATCTTTGTAATGGCTGGAAATCAACGTGATATTGCGCGGATGCGCAATCCGCGGCAGCAGTGCAAGGCCGCACTGAAAGATAAAAATCCACTCCATCGTACTGTAATAGAGAAAACGCCCATCACCGTAAACGATTCCGACGATTCTCCGTCCGGGAATCAGATCGTTGAATGCCAGCGTCCCGGGCACAGTAAACATGCCGATGCCCTGTTTCCCGACGATCAGCCCCTCCTCCACCAGCTTTTTCAATTCGCGGTTGACCGTACTGGTGGAAACGTTGCACTGTCGCGCCAGCTCCGCCACGGATGGCAGCGGCGTTTCGTGTTGCGGAGCCCGATGCAGCAGATCCACTACACGGTGGCGGACCCGAAGCCCAGCCAACGAACGTTCATCTTTCATATTCCAACCTATATCATAACATATGTCATGATATATTATGGCACAAAAAAAATAAATGTCAACACGCAAACCGGAAAAATCATTGTTTTTATCATTTTTGAAGCGTGCAGCGACAGACGCGGCCTGGCTCTTCCTCCTTGAACAATCAGGAGTTCCTTTTGCCGAAAAACGAAAATTTCCGCTGGTGAGATTGAAAAAAACGACCAGTCAGGCTATATTGAAGGATTGTCGTTGACTGCAGACGTGGTGAATCATGGTGAAATTCCGTGGCTGTCGCGCAACCGTATAGTCGGATCCCACCGCAGTCAGTAAAAAAATGACAAGGGAGTTCCAGCGAAACTCCCGGATTCCGCCTGTGCGCGTTACACAAAAAGGAAGTCACTCATGGTTTTCGCCGCACCTCTCCAAGTCAAACGTTGTAGCAATCGATTTACCCTGATCGAACTGCTGGTCGTCGTCGCCATCATCGCCATCCTGGCCGGTATGCTCCTGCCCGCCTTGAGTCAGGCCCGCAGCAAAGCGAGAAGCATCAGCTGCCTCTCCAACTGCAAACAGACCGGCTATGCCGTCAGCAGCTACCGGAACGATTTCGACGGATACGCCATCCCCGCCTACGTGCTCTACAAGATGGGCAGCGGCGGCACCCCCTGGCTGGGGGAACGGGACTCCTCCGGCAACATCGACGTGCAGACGTCGATCCTCATGCCGTACATCGGCAACTCCTGGGAGACGCTGATCTGCCCGGCCGCCCCCGCTGAATGGAATCTCTCCGACCCGGAAAAGATCCCCGGCGGCGCCGGATACGGTTACAACTACTATGGCGTCGGCGGGCAGTACTACCTCGGCGTCAGCCCCTCCAGCAACAAAATGCAGGCCGGAATGAAACAGATCGCCCGTCCGTCCCGGACCGTCGCCTTCGCCGATGCGATCAACGCCGACTCCGGGAGCTTCGGGGAGCCGACTTTCTGCCTCTATTCCCCGGTGAAACCTTCGCTTGAGAACGGAGTGCTCTCCGTATCGGTCATGTCGGAAAGCGGCGGCAAGAACCACGGCAACAACGTCCATTTCCGCCACTCCGGCTCCACGGCGAACTTCGTCTGGATGGACGGGCACGCGACCGCCGAACATATGGCGTTCCGCAAAAACAACTCCGATCCCCGGATCGATGCGATGAAAATCGGCAACATCGGCGCCATCGATTCCGACAGTTACTACACTCCGATGAGAACCGATCTTGAGGCGCTATGAGGAAGAGAATTTTTGCGTTCCTGCCGACAACGTTTCTCCTCCTCGCTCCGCTCGAGGGGGCGGAACCCGGCATCGTTTCGGAGAGCGCCGAAACCATCCGTTACCGGGAGGTGGACGGCACCGAGACACTGCTGACGAAACATCCCCGCCGGACCATCGTCGGCAACGCCTCGTTCGCCGACCCCTGGTTCACGGCGGGGGGAAGCGCGATCGGGGTCCCGACGGTCCGCAGTCAGCAGGCGCTCCCGGAACAGGCACGTGATCTGCCGCGCATCGGCGTGCTTCGTTCGTTGAATCTGGAGAAGATTTTCGCCATGAAACCGGACCTCGTGCTCATCAACGCCAATCTGCACGCCCACCGGGCGGTGCGGCACCACCTGATCGACGCGGGGATTCCCAATGTCGCGCTCGATTACGCCAACTTCCACGACTACATCGGAATTCTCGACCTCTTCTGCCGCCTCAACGGCGGAAGCGTGGAAACCAATTCGACGGCCAAACGGATCATCTCGCAGGTAAGAAAGCTGACGGAAGAGGCAGCGCGCCTCCCCTCCCCCCGGTTCGCCGTCCTCTTCGTGGCGAGCGGCGGATTCGTGCTCGAAAGCGGGGATCTGAACGTTCCGACCATGGCGGAGATGCTGGGCGGCACCAACATTGCCAGACAGGAGTCCGGACGGCTCAAATACAGCTTTGAACAGCTGTTGATCGACGACCCGGACATCATCCTCATCAACACGATGGGCGACTCGAAGGCGTTGCAGAAGAAGTTCACCCGCGACCTCATCAGCCAGCCCGCCTGGCAGCAGCTCAAGGCGGCAAAGACCGGACGGGTGCACTTTCTGCCCCCGGAACTCTTCCTCTATATGGCGGGGAGCCGTTATCCGGAAGCGTTTCTTCATCTGGCGAAGCTGCTTCACCCGGAAAAGGAGTTTACCCTATGAAATATGAGATTCTGCGCCGTACCGCCGGATTCCGGCTGACCATTCTGGCAATTCTCGCACTGCTGCTTGCTGCAGCGCTTCTGGCGGGTCTGCGTTTCGGTTCGCTCCGGCTGGATGCGGCGGAGATTCTCCATACGCTTCTTTCGGAACGCGAAGGCGTGAAATACCAGATTCTCTGGAACATCCGCCTGCCGCGGGTTCTGCTCGGCGCGCTGGTCGGCGGCAGTCTCGCCGTCTCCGGCGCGGTCCTGCAGGGAATCATGCGCAACCCGCTCGCCTCGCCCGGCATCATCGGCATCTCCTCCGGCGGCGGGCTGGGCGGCGTGCTGGTGCTCCTCGCCCTGCCGCAGTTCAGCCACCTGCTGGTGCCGGCGGCCTTCGCCGGAGCGCTGGCGACGGCGTTTCTGGTCTATCTGCTCGCCTGGAAGCGGGGCATCGACCCGGTACGGCTGATTCTCTCCGGCGTGGCGATCGGTTCGATGCTGGGGGCGGCCAGCAGTACCATTCTGCTCTTCAACGCGGAAAAGGTGGCCGGCATCCTCGACTTCACCGTCGGGAGCCTTTCGACCCGCTCCTGGCCGCAGTTCCGGCTGGTCTGGCCCTACATGCTCGGCGGCTTTCTCGTCTCCTGGCTGGCCTCCTCGCGGCTGAACATTCTGATGCTGGGGGACGAGGTGGCGGCAGGGCTGGGAATCCGGGTGGAACGGGTGCGGCTGCTTCTGCTTTCGGCGGCGGCACTGCTGGCCGCGGCGGCGGTGAGCGTGGCGGGGCTGCTCGGCTTCGTCGGATTGATCGCGCCGCACATCGTCCGACTGCTGATCGGGTCGGACAACCGCTTTCTGGTTCCGGGCGCGGCGCTCTTCGGGGCGGCGCTGGTGGTCGGGTGCGACACCATCGGCCGGATGGTGATGGATCCTTCGGAACTTCCGGCCGGGGTGATCATGTCGCTGCTCGGACCGCCCTTCTTCCTCTACCTGCTCAGGAGGCGGTCCTATGCGGCTTGAACTTCAGGAACTTGCGGCCGGGTACGGCAAAAAAATCATTCTCGACGGCGTCTCATTGGAGGCGCCGGAGGGGAAGATCCTGACTCTGCTCGGCCCCAACGGATGCGGCAAATCCACCCTGCTCAAAACGATCGGGCGACTGCTCCGGCCGCGGGGCGGCGCGGTGCTGCTCGACGGGAAATCGATCCACCAGCTCGACACGGCGAAGCTCGCCCGCGACCTGGCGATTCTGCCCCAGCTCCACCACGCCCCGGCCGATCTTTCGGTACGCCAGCTGGTCTCCTGTGGGCGCTTTCCGCACCGGAAGGGGTTCGGCCCGCCGGGGAAACACGACACGGAGGTGGTCGACCACGTTCTGGAGCAGACCCGGCTCACCGGACTGGCGCATCGGCCGCTGGCCACGCTTTCCGGCGGGGAACGCCAGCGGGCGTGGATCGCCATGACGCTCGCGCAGGAGCCGAATCTGCTGCTGCTCGACGAACCGACCACCTTTCTCGACATCTGCTGTCAGTTCGAAATCATCGAGCTGGTGCGCGAACTAAACCGCGAACTCGGAATCACGGTGGTGATGGTGCTTCACGACCTCAATCTGGCGGCGCGCTGTTCGCACCTGCTCGCGGCGATCCGCGACGGCAAGCTCCGGTACGCGGGGAGCGCGGAGGAGATTCTGCGCCCGGAAATCCTGCGGGAAATTTTTGAGATCGAGGCGAAGGTGGTCACCGGCGCGGACGGGATTCCCTACTGCATTCCGGTCGGCTCCTGCCGCCGGGAGGGGCGGGAGGAAGGGAAGGAGACACCATGAAGAACCATTGCATCGCTCTTCCTTCGGGAAATTCACAGGAGGCACTGGTCGCGGTATGGTTCGGCACCACCGTGCCCGGTGCGGAGGCCTCCTATCTGCCGGTGGAGGAGGAGCTGAAACGGCGCAATCCGGGGATTCCACTGTACCGCGCCTACCTCTCCGGCATGGTCCGGCGCCGCCTCGGCGGGCGGGTTCCCGCTCCGGCGGAGTGTCTGAAACAGCTGCTTGACGCGGGAATCCGGCGCGTTGGGCTCTTCTCCGGCCTGCTGACGGCGGGGGAGGAGTTCGAGCGCCTCCGGGCGGAGCTCGTGCCGTTCCTCCCGGAAAACGGCGGCTTCGACGCCCTGTCTCTCTCGCTCCCGGTCTGCGCGGAGCCCGACCGGCGGAAGCAGTTTTTCGCCGCGGTCGCCGCGACGGTTCCGGCAGGAAGTGCGGCGCTCTTCATGGGGCACGGCCACGCCGACGGCCGGAGCGACGCGCTCTATTGCTCGGCGGCGGAGGAGTGGAGGCAGGTTCATCCGGGGCTGTTCCTCGCCTGCGTCGAAGGGAGACCTGCCTTCGAGGAGGTGCGGCAGGAACTTCTGCATGCAGAAATCAACCGTCTTTCGCTCCGCCCGCTGCTGTTGACGGCGGGGGATCACGCCCGCAACGATCTTGCGGGTTCCGGGGCGGAGTCGTGGAAATCACAGCTGGAAGCGGCGGGAATCGAATGCATCCCGGAGCTCCGCGGCCTGGGGGAGTATCCCGCCGTGGCCGCCGTACTTGCGGAAGCGCCGTTTTACCCGGTACAACATCCGGACGGCGACAGGAGAAAACAACAATGAACCAGACGGAACATGGTGGAAATCGAACGAAACTCGCCCGCGAGGCGGGATGCCTCCCGGAGGAACTGCTTGACTTCAGCGTCAACCTCAATCCCTGCGGACCGCCGCCGGGGGCAAACGGCAACTTTCTGCGCAGTTTCGACCTGCTCGGCGCCTATCCGGAGCCTCACGCGGAGTCGCTCCACCGCTTTCTGGCGGAAGCGACCGGCATTCCGGAGGAGTGCCTTCAAGCCGGCAACGGCTCCAACGAACTTCTGATGTACCTGCCCGCGCTCACCGGGGCGAAGCGGGCGCTGATCGTCACGCCGGGCTACCTCGAATACGAACCGGCCTGCCGCCGGGCGGGGCTGGAGATCGAATACGTTCCGCTCCGGCGCGAAGACGGGTTCACACTCTCTTTGGAGAAGCTGGAGCAATCCATCCGCCCCGGCGATCTGGTGATCGTCGGCAACCCCGGCAATCCGACCGGAACGGCGGTGAAGGCGGCGGAACTGGCGGCACTGGCCGGGCGGCACCCCGATGCGACGTTCCTGATTGACGAGGCATTTGCCGACTTCCTTCCGCCGGAGTACCGGTTCTCCGGAATCGAATGCGACAATCTCATTCTGCTCCGTTCGCTGACCAAGTTCTACGCGATGCCGGGGCTGCGGATGGGGTATGTGGCCGCTCCGGCACGGCTCATCGCCACGCTCCGGAAGCAGCTGCCCTGCTGGCAGCTGTCGACGCCCGCCGAACGGATGATCCGCTACTGTCTCTCTTCGACGGAAGAGTTTGCCGAGCGGAGCCGCCGCGAAACCGCACAGCTGCGGCAGGAGTTTTCCGGCATGCTGGCAAAGATTCCGCAGCTGGTCTGCTACCCCTCGCTTGCGAACTATCTGCTGCTCGAATGCCCCCTGCCCGATCTGGCCGGACGGCTGTTGAAGGAGGAGCACATCGCGGTGCGCCGCTGTGCCGATTATCCGGGGCTGGGGGAGAACTTTTTCCGCGTCGCGGTCCGGAGCCGGGCGGAGAATCTCCGCCTCGCGACGGCGCTCGCCCGCCTCTGCGACGCAAAGGCGCCGTTCATTTCGCAGAAACGCCGGACGCCCGCGTTGATGATTCAGGGCACCTGTTCCAACGCGGGCAAGAGCGTGCTGGCCGCCGCCTTCTGCCGGATCATGCTCGAAGACGGCATTTCGGTCGCTCCGTTCAAGGCGCAGAACATGGCGCTCAACTCCTTCGTCACCCCGGACGGCGGCGAGATCGGCCGGGCGCAGGCGGTGCAGGCGGAGGCGTGCCGGCTCGACCCGGATGTACGGATGAATCCGATCCTGCTCAAGCCGGAGAGCGACCACGGCAGTCAGGTGATCGTGCGGGGGCGGCCGGTCGGGAGCATGCGCGCGAAAGAGTTCTTCCGCCGCAAACCGGAGTTCTGGCGCGAAGTCACCGCCAGCTACGACAGCCTGAGCCGGGAACGCGAAGCGATCGTGCTCGAAGGCGCGGGCAGTCCGGGCGAAATCAACCTCAAATCGACCGATATTGTCAACATGCGCATGGCCGAATACGCCGATGCCCGGGTTCTCCTGGCAGGCGACATCGACCGGGGTGGCGTCTACGCCTCCTTCATCGGCACTTACGCGACCTTCGAACCGTGGGAGCGGAAACTTCTGCACGGCTTCGTGGTCAACAAGTTCCGGGGGGATCCCGCGCTCCTCGGCAACGCCCACGCCGAAGTGGAGCGCTTCACCGGCAAACCGGTGCTCGGCGTGATCGACTTCCTGCCGGGGCCGGGTCTGCCGGAAGAGGATTCGGTCGGCTTCTCCTTCGCGAAGAAAGCGAAGCCGGGCGCGGCGATCGACATCGCGCTGATCCGGCTCGGCCACATCGCCAACTTCACCGACTACGCGCCGCTCGAAGCGGAGCCGGACACCGTCGTGCGCAGCGTCTCTTCTCCGGAGGAGTTCGGCACTCCCGACGTGGTGATTCTTCCTGGCAGTAAATCGGTTGCGGCCGATTTCGCCATGCTGGAGCAGAGCAAACTTGCCGGAAAAATCCGCGAAGCGGTGCACCGCGGCTGCCGATACGTCGGCATCTGCGGCGGACTTCAGCTCGCCGGAGATGTGCTGCTCGACCCGGACCGGGTGGAATCGTCGAATCCGGTTGCTCCGATGTTCGGCTTCCTGCCGCTGGTGACCACGATGAAGGGGGAGAAGATTCTCCGGCGCACCACCGGAACCACGGCGGACGGCACCCCGGTTTCCGGCTATGAGATTCACTTTGGCCGCACCGAGTGCAACGATCCATCCGTCAAGGTGATCCGTTCCTCCGACGGGCGGCCGGTCGGCTTCGAACGGGGGAACTGTTTCACCACCTATCTGCACGGCATCTTCGATGACGACCGCTTCCGCCGGAAGTGGCTCGACGAGGTCCGGGTAAAAAAGGGTCTTGCCCCGCTCGGGGAAGTGACCGCGCACTATGGAGTGGAGGCGGCGCTCGCCCGGCTCGCCGCCCACGTCCGCGAACGGATTGACATTCCGGCACTCTACCGGGCGATGGGGGTGCGGTAAGATGCTCGAATTCGACGATCGGGAACGCGGATTGCTCCTGAACCTCACCGGCGACGGCAAGGGCAAGAGCACCAGCGCTTTCGGCACGGCGCTCCGGGCGCTCGGCTGGGGGTGGCGCGTCGCGGTGATCCAGTTTATGAAAGGGGAGCGGCCGACCGGAGAGAAAAACTTCTTCTCCCGGTATTTCCCCGAAATGATTTTCGAACAGTACGGCCTCGGCCTCACCACCCGCCCCGGCGACCACCGGGGCATGGCGCAACGGGGCTGGGCGAGAACCCGGGAACTGCTGGAGAGCTTCGACGGCGAACTTCTGATTCTCGACGAACTCAACGTCGCACTGCACCACGGATTTCTCGACCCGGCGGAGGTGGCCGCCCTTCTCCAGGCGCGCCGCGCGACGCTCAACCTCATCGTCACCGGACGGCACGCGCCGCCGGAACTGGTCGAAATCGCCGACCTGGTCTCCGAAATCGCCGACATCAAACACCCCTTCCACCGGGGAATCCCCGCCAGAAAAGGAGTTGATTACTGATGAAATCCCCATGTGAACGGATTCAATGGAACTGCAGCGGCAGTGAGATCGAACAGGAGAGCTTCCGCCGGATCGACCGGGAGGCGCCTCCCGCCCTGCGCCAGCGCTTCACCGACGCCGAGTGGCATGTCGCCCGGCGACTGATCCACACCACCGCCGACTTCGCTATCGCCGAACAGCTCCGTTTCTCACCGGGCGCGATCGAAGCGGCCCTCGCGGCACTCCGGCGCGGCGCGCGAATCTACACCGATTCGAACATGATCAAATCGGGGCTGTCGATTCCGAAACTGCAGAAGTTCCACCCCTCTTACAGCCGCGAAGCGATTCTCTGCCCGGTGGCGGACCCGGAGACGGCGGAGTACGCAAAACAACGCGGCATCACCCGCGCGCTCGCGGCGGTGGAGCTCCACGAGAAGGAGCTCGACGGAGCGATCTTCCTCTGCGGCAACGCGCCGCTCGCCCTCGCGGGGGTGGTCCGCATGACGCTGGCAAAGCGCATCACCCCGGCGCTGGTGGTGGCCATGCCGGTGGGGTTCGTCAACGTGGTGGAATCCAAGGAGTATTCGGAAGAGCTCCCCACCCCCTGCATCC
>NZ_DBEXAY010000064.1:0-9783 GCF_048170485.1 Victivallis sp.
AAGGGGAATTACGCTTCGAATATAAGAAAAACTGGAAAACAGTTACAAAAGTGGCTTGACAAAACCTAACATGGAAGGAGTACAGGATGGCACGGTTGAAACCTCAATTTTTCCGTCCGCCGGATCATCGAACCGGCAGAGAGCAGGGGCGATCTTTTACCCTCATCGAACTCCTGATCGTGATCGCGATCATCGCAATCCTGGCGGCAATGCTGCTGCCCGCACTCAACAAGGCGCGGGAAAAGGCGAAGACCATCGGCTGTCTGAACACCCAGAAAACACTGGCGCAGACAACCGCCAGCTACGCGGGGGATTTCGATGACGACACGATGCCGGTCCTCTCCAGCCTGATCGCCGGGGAAGCTGGCAGCAACGAGCGGCGCTCCATCCAGTACTACGCCGCCCCCTATTGTGACATCGGCCTGGGGATTCTCACCCGACGCGGCTATCTGCCCAATACCGTCACCTGGCCGACAGGGAGCTACTACGGCGACCAGTCCTCCGAAAACCGGCCGGAGATCTTTCACTGCAAAGTCGGGGAGCCCAACGGCTGGAATCACATGAACTTCAACGTCGATTACATGCTGCTTTTCGACACCGGAAACAACACGGCCCCGTCGATGTTCCCCTCCTGGGGGAAGAAATTCGGCGCCGTCTCCCGCCGGGTGATGGGAGTCTGTGCCGCCGCCAACATCAACTTGAATAAAGCACTGCATTCGAACGCAACCACCTGCTTTCTGACCGATGGGAGTGCAAGAATCGTGCAGGCGGCGGTCTACGTGCCGGAGGGGTGGATCGGGAATTTCACCCCCGATGTATACCACAGCTCCTCCTCAATGGCGGAAGCATTGAAACGTATGGCGGAATGACAACCATGATGAACAAAACAATCCTCTTTCTCTCCCTCGGACTCACCCTCTCTCTGGCGGCGCAGGAGATGTTTCTGAAACCGGCAGCCACCTCGCCGACCGGCTGGTTTCCGGCGGACGACATCCGCTTCGAAGTGAAGGGCACGGTTCCGGCCGGAACCGCATACCGGGTCACCGACTGGCGGGGACAGGCCGTCTGCGACGGCACCCTCGCCGGAGCAGAGCTGAAACTCCCGAAGCTGGAGTCCGGCTACTACCGGATCTGCTGGAACGGCGATGAGGCCTCGGCTCTGGGATTCGCAGTGCAGCCGGGGCCGTCGTCGCCGCCGGACTCCACCGCAACCTCGTTCGCGCTCAACACCAATCAGGCCTATCTCACCCACGCGGCAACCGGCAACCCGCACCTGCCGGCCTCCGGCCGGGAGGCGGTCAGCGGTCTGCTCGGCCAGTGCAGTTTCTCCGACGCGCGGGAGTTTTTCAACTGGAAGGGCATCGAACCGGTTCCGGGAAAGATGAACTGGCAGCTTTTCGACGACAACTTCTCGCTGCTCCATCAGGCCGGTGTGAAAATTACCGGCTGTTTCCGCGACTCCCCCCGCTGGGCGCGCTATCAGGATGGCTCCGACGACAACTCCGTGGCGCCGGCCCACATTCCGGACGATCTCCTCGCCGTCTACCGGTTCTGCCGGAGCGCGGCGGAACGGTATCGGGACAAGGTCAACGCCTGGGAGTTCTGGAATGAACCGGACGTCGGGTTTGCCCAGGAATCCGCCTGGAATTTCGCCTCGGCCATGAAGGCGGCCAGCCTGGGATTCAAGGCCGGTTCCCCGGATGCGGCGGTCCTGACCGGGGCGATGTGCCTCTTCCCGGTCCGGAACTTCGTGAAGAGCGCGTTCGCCTCCGATCTCGACTTCTATTACGATATTTTCAACTACCACACCTACCTCATGCCGGCGGAATATCCGGCGCTGCTGCAGGAGATTTACGCCCTCATTGACCGCGCCGGCCGGAAACCGCCGGTCTGGTTCACCGAAACCGGAACCAATGTGGAAGGACAGGCCGCACTGCCCTCCTGCACCCCCGGGAAACTGGAACAGAGCTATGAGCAGGAGCTGATGGTCGCCGAATTCCATCCGAAATCGGTGATCCTGCTGAAACAGCTGGGAGCGGGCAAGGTCTTCCCCTTCGTCCTGCCCCCGTTCAACGAAATCGGCGGAGCGAAAATGTGGGGACTGCTCCGGCAGAATTACACGGTGAAGCCGGCCTTCGTCGCGCTCGCCGTGCAGAGCCGCCTGCTCAGCGGCACAACGCTGCTGGGAGAGTGCGAAGAGCGAAACGGTGTCCGTTCGTTCCTGTTTGAACGGGAGGACGGGTCGCAGATTCTCGCCTTCTGGAGCCGTTCTCCGCTCGAAACGCAGAAGACCGAAAACGCCGCCCGGGAGAATTCCTCGCCCCTGGAGCGGGAATTCGTTCTGGAGGCGCCCGCCGGCGTCTGTCATGTCACCGATCCCTTCGGCCGCCGCGAGACGGTCAAGGCCGCGCCGGGAAACACGCTCCATTTGAAAGCGGACCGCTATGTCCGCTATCTGGAGGGCCTCTCCGGCCTGAAACCGGCCCAGCCCGCGGTGAAGCGGGACGCCGCCGGCATGGCTCCCTTCGCCGGGGACCGCACCGTCGTCCTGAAGGCGGTGCTCACCCGGAATCTGCGTCTCTCCTCCGGCCGTGATTTCGTCGATTTCCGGAGCGAAAGCGAACCGGTCGGAATCCGGGTGGAGCTGTTCAACCTCTCTGCGGAAAGCAAACAGGGCGTTCTGCATTGCTCCGCCGTGGATTCTCCGCAGCCCGTGTCGCTCGCCCCCTGGGCGAAAAAGCAGCTTGACCTTCAATTCCCGGTGCCGAAAGCGAAGACCGGAGAGTTCCGCTTCTCCGGCCGTTTCAACGAGCAGGCGATCACTTCGCTGGTCATTCCCTACCGGAAGGTGGGCGAGCTGCTCCAGGCCACACCGCTCCCGCGCGCCGGGCAGCCGGACGCATGGCGCACCAACAGCTCCGGGAAAATGTCCATCCGCGGGAACAGCAGTGAAAATTCCGTCGTGTTCGAAATCGACTTCCGCAACGTGACCAACCGCTGGGCGGCCCCCTCTCTGCCCTTGCTGCTCCCCCAGGAGTCGCTCCGCGGCGCAGTCGGAATGGAGTTTGAACTCAAAGTGGACGGCAATCCGGCGGATGCAATGTATCCGCTGGTCTATTTCTTCGGCAACCACGTGCAGGCCCGGGAACCCTATCCGCAACCGACGGGAGAGTGGAAGAACTATCGGATCCTCTTTGAAAATCTGAAAACTCCGGAAGGGGTGGAACGATTCCAGATCGCCCTCTCCGGCAAACAGGAAAAACTGATCTATCAGGTGCGCAACATCCGTTTCCTGTTCAGAAGCGAGAAGTGACGCCCCCTCCAGCCGACGCCGTCCGGTCGGGAGACCGGGCGGCCGGGTGGAATCCGGAAACTTTTGCCCGATCTGAATTGCAAATTCACACAGCCCATCTATAATAAAGAGGGATTGGTACCGGAAGCGGAGGCGCTGCACATGCCGTTCAAATTTTCAGAAATTCAGACCGAACAGGAGTTCCGGGCACTGCCGGAACACTATCAGTGGAACCATTGCTCCAGCGCAAACAACCTGAAATTCATCATCCTGTCCACCTATCACCCGCAGGCGGTCTCCCCGCATGACCACGATTTTTACGAACTTGTTTTCGTCATCCGCGGGCACGGCACCCACCATTGGCGCAACAGATGCGGCGATGAGAGCACGATGGAGTTCGGCCTCGGCGACTGTTTCGCCGTCCATCCAGGCGAAATCCACTGGTACACCGGATGCCACAGGTTGTGGCTGTTCAACATTCTGCTGCAGAAGACGCAGCTGGAGGAGGAGCTCGCGCCGATCCGCGATATGGCAAACCTCAAGCAGCTCTTCGACCGGCCGGAAAAAGAACCGCCATCCAAACTCCATATCCCGCCGGAATACTTCCCCGCCGCCGTCGAAAAAATCAACCATCTGGTCGGCGAACTCTCCCTGCGCGCCCAGGGCTATCAGACGGTCGTTTGCAACGGAGTCATCGATTTTCTGATTCTGCTCGGCCGTCTGCACTCCCGCCCGGCGGCGCGAAATTCCGTCCGCACCGAAATTCATGACGCCGTCAACGCCGCCTCGCTGTACCTCGAACAGCATCTGACCGACAACCTGACGCTGGAGGAGCTTGCCGGCCACGCCAACATGAGCCGCGCCCATTTCTGCCGCTGTTTTAAGCTGGTCTTCGGCTCTTCCGTATGGACCTGGCTGACGCAACGCCGCCTCGAACTGGCCAAGCAGATGCTGGCGACAACCGACCTCTCCCTCAAAGAGATCGCCGCCGAATGCGGATTCTGCAGCTCCAGCTACTTTTCCCGGCAGTTCAAACGCTACCTCAAGACCACCCCCCAGAACTACCGGATGGAACATTCGCTGCAATACATCCGCGCGTTCCGTTTTTCCAGCGCGCCCAGAAAAAGCGGACGCTCATGACCGGCGGAACGAGAAGAAGCGGGAAAGGAACGTTGTCGCGAAAGAGGGAATGCCGGAAGAAGAAGATGTCCTGCGTGGGAAACGCAAGAAGGGGAACCCTTTTCAGAAAAGGTTCTTTCCTGCCCGCCCACTTCCTTTTCCCAACCTTCCGGTCGACTACGGCAGCGGTTCGCCGCGGCTGAGCGCCTGCAATGCCGCAATCTCCTGCTTCCACAAACTTTCGTCGATCGTCTCGAGCACCAGCGGAATGTCGTCGAACCGGGGATCCTGCATCAGCCGCCGGAAAAACTCCCAGCCGAGTTCCCCGTGCCCGATGCTGTCGTGCCGGTCCAGCCGTCCGCCGAGCTTGCTCTTGGAGTCGTTGATGTGCATCCCCTGCAGAAAGGGAAATCCGATCAGCCGGTCGAATTCGGCAAAGGTCTTCTCGTACCCCTCCGGCGTGACCAGATCGTATCCGGCCGCGAAGGTGTGGCAGGTGTCGAGGCAGACCCCCACCCGCCCGGGGCGGTCGACCGCTTCGAGCATCGTCGCAAGCTGTTCGAACGCGTATCCGACGTTGGTTCCCTGCCCGGCGGTGTTTTCAAAGACCGCGATCACCTCGGGAACGGTATCGACCGCCTCACGCACTCCTTCGGCGATCAGCCGCAGATCCTCCTCCTCCGGAATTAGTTTGAGGTGACTGCCGGGGTGGAAGTTCAGCTTGACCAGCCCGAGCTGATGGCAGCGCTCCATCTCGCCGATGAAGGCGGCGACCGCGTTGCGGCGCTTGCCCGGATCCGGCTGCCCGAGATTGATGAGGTAGCTATCGTGCGGCAGAATGAGTTCCGGCCGGTAGCCGAACGCCCGGCAGTTCTCCCGGAACGCGGCGACCGCCTCCTCCTTGTACGGCGGCGCCGACCACTGCCGCTGATTCTTGGTGAACATGGCGAACGCGGTCGCGCCCAGTTCGTGCGCGTTGACCGGCGCATTCTCGACGCCGCCGGCGATGCTGACGTGTGCTCCGATATATTTCATGGGTTCTCTCCTCCTCTGAATTCGTGACCGGATTAAAAGATATCACGGCAATCCGGGTTTGTCAACAGCCGCCCGCCGCGCAACACAGCGCGCCTTGAGCCCGTTCAGGAGTTCCGGCGGCACGAGCAACCCGCCCGCGCCGGAGCCGAGCTGGATGTTGGGGGAGTTCGCCCCGTGAAAATCGCTCCCGCCTGAGACGGCCAGATGGTAGAGGCCGGCCAGTTCGAGCACCAGCGCGGTCTCCTGCGGGCCGAACATGCTGTAATACCCTTCGACCGCGTCGAGCCCGAGCGGAGAGAACCGCCTCATGATCCGCTTCGCCCAGGCGCGTTCGTTGCGCTCCCGGTAGACCGGGTGCGCCCAGACGGCGATGCCGCCGGCCGCGTGAATCACCTCGATGGCGCGGGCCGGATCGGGCAGTTCGCGCGGCACATAGGCCGCACAGCCCCGCTTGAGCAGCCGGTCGAAAACCGACTGCATGGTGGGGAATCCGTATTTATGCATCAGCGCGCGGGCGAAGTGAGGCCGCCCGATGCTGGCGCTGTCGGAGTCGGCGCCGGCAAACGCCGGATCATCCCAGGTCACCGGGAATCCGAGCGCATTGAGTTTGAGCCGGATCTGTTCATTGCGGCGGCGGCGCCCCTCCCGCATCTCCTCGAGAAACGCCGTCAATACCGGCGTCTCCGGGTCGATGAAGAGCCCGACCATATGCAGTTCCCGGTTGCTGAACATGGTCGAGAGTTCCACGCCGGGCACCGTCTCGACCTCCGGATGGCGCCGCCCCGCCTCCAGAAACTCCGGAATCCCGGCGACGGTGTCGTGGTCGGTGAGGGCGATGGCGCCGACTCCGGCCGCGGCGGCGAGCTCCACCAGTTCCGTCGGCGTGCAGCTCCCGTCGGAACAGCAGCTGTGAGTGTGCAGATCAATCCGGTTCACGGCCGCGGCTCCTTCCGGGGAATCTCCCGCAACAGCGCCTGCAGATGCACCAGACGCAGTTCCGGCGGATTGCGGTAATCGATCACCGGCTGCAATCCCTTTTTCCGGTAGATGGTGCCGCCGGGGTTGTTGAGCGTCACCCGACCGTCGACCACGGTGAAGTGTTCGTATCCGGCCTGTGCGGCCAGAATCCGCAGCCGGACCACCTCCAGCAGAGTTTCCGCACACTTCGGCAGTTTCCCGTAGCGGTCGCGCAGTTCGGCGGAAAAATCGGCGAGTTCCGTTTCGGAGTTGAGCGCGCTCAGCCGCCGGTAGGCGTCGAGGCGGAGACGGTCCCCGCCGATGTATTCCGGCGGAAACGCCGCGGCGAGCTTCCCTTCCGGCGCGGTCAGCGTGAAACTGATGAAATCGATCGCCATCTCCACCTCCGGCAGAAATTCGCTCTTCTCGCCGCGCAGTTTGCCGACCTCCTGCTTGAGCAGATGGCAGTAGAGGTCGAATCCGATGGTGTTGAGGTGGCCCGACTGTTCCGCGCCGAGCAGGTTGCCCGAGCCGCGGATCTCCAGGTCGCGCAGCGCCAGCTGAAATCCCGCACCCAGATTGGAACAGCGGCGGATCGCCGAGAGCCGCTTGCGCGCGTCGGAGCTCACCAGCTGGCTCTTCGGCAGAAGCATGTAGGCGTAGGCCTGGTGCTTCCAGCGGCCCACCCGGCCGCGGAGCTGATAGAGTTCGGCCAGTCCGAACCGGTCGGCCCGTTCGATGATGATGGTGTTGGCGTTCGGCACGTCGAGTCCGGATTCGATGATGGTACTGCTGACCAGACAGTCGATCTTCCCTTCGAGGAAGCTGGTCATGACCGCCTCGAGCTCTTCTTCCGGCATCTGCCCGTGGGCGACGGCGAAGCGGACGTCCGGCAGCAGGGAGCGGAGTTTCTTCGCCACCTCCTCGATCGTGCGCACCCGGTTGTGCAGATAGTAGACCTGCCCGCCGCGGGCGAGTTCCGCCTCGATCGCCTGCACCACCAGCCGGTCCTCCTCGGGGGCGATCACCGTCTTGACCGGCAGCCGGAGCTTCGGCGCGGTCATCAGCGTGCTCAGGTCGCGCGCTCCGGCCATCGCCAGATAGAGCGTCCGCGGAATCGGCGTCGCCGACATGGTGAGCACATCCACTTCGGCGCGGAACCGGCGGAGCCGCTCCTTGTGCTTGACGCCGAACCGCTGCTCCTCGTCGATCACCACCAGCCCGAGATTGTGGAACTTCAGCTCCGGATTGCAGAGCCGGTGGGTGCCGATGATGATATCGATTCCGCCGTTGCCGAGCCGGCGGATGATTTCATTCTGCTCCGCGGCGGTCCGGAACCGGCTGAGCACGTCGATCGTGTAGGGGTAGGCGGCGAACCGCTCCCGGAAGCTGTAGTAATGCTGCTGCGCCAGCACCGTGGTCGGTGCCAGAATCGCCACCTGATATCCGGCGGAAACCGCCTTGAACGCCGCCCGCATGGCAATCTCCGTCTTGCCGTAGCCGACGTCGCCGCAGAGCAGCCGGTCCATCGGGCGCGGCGACTCCATGTCGGCCCGGATCTCCGCGGTCGAGCGGCGCTGGTCCGGGGTGTCGTTGAAGGGGAAGGCCCGCAGAAAGGCGCGGGTCTCCGCCGTGTCCGGCGGGAAGACGATGCCCGGCGCCGCCTGCCGCATCGCCTGAAGCCGGAGCATATCCGCGGCGTAGGAGCGGACGCTCCGCCGGGCGCTCTCCTTGTCCCGGCTCCAGCGCACTCCGCCGAGCCGGTGCAGCGTCACTTTGCCGGGACTGCCGAGGTAGCGGCTCACCTTGTGCGCCTGAAGCAGCGGCACGTAGAGGATCTGATTGTCCGCATACTCGATCACCAGCACTTCGCGGGAGACGCCCCGGCTGGTCAGCGTGCGGAATCCCCGGAAAATGCCGATGCCGTGGTCGAGATGCACCGCGTAGTCCCCCTCGTCGAGGTCGGCGAGCGAAAACTCCGGCACCGGAACCGCCGCCGGGTCCGCACTGACCGGAGCCGGAACCTCCCCTTCCGCCGTCCGTCCTTCGCGGGAGAAACCGGCGGTGATCAGCTCCTTTTCGGTGATGAGCAGCAGCCGTTCGGCGGGCAGAGAAAATCCGGCGCCGATCCCGGCGACGTCGAACGAGGGGTGGCAGACGGCCAGTTCGTTCCGGGAACACCACGCTTCGAGCGCGGGGAGATTTTCCAGATGGGGGGCCAGCGCCACCACGTGCATGCCGGAATCGGCGGCGCGGCGGAGGTTGCCGAGCAGCATCTGCCGCCGGAGCTCCTCTGCGCCCGCCTTCGCGCTTTCGCCGATTTCGCCGGCGATCTCGCCGGCCGCGGGGAAGACGTCAGCCGCCTCCGCTTCCGGGTGATACGCCTCGGAGGCGGCATCGTAGAAGGCGATGGCCTCCTGCGCGGCCTCCTTCTCCTCCCACAAGCTCTCCCACCGGCGGCACACCTCCGTCGAGGAGTATTTTTCCAGCCGCTCCAGACAGTTTTCGGGATAGACCGTCAGCAGCCGCCAGTTGCGGTGGGCAAAATAGCAGAAGAGATCGGCATCGGCCGCACCGCCCGCGGTGATTCCCGCCCGGCCGATCACCCGGTATTCGGAGACGCTCCCGGTGGAGCGCTGGGTCTCCGGCGAAAAGGTGCGCATGGAGTCGATTTCGTCGCCGAAAAATTCAATCCGGCAAGGCGCGTCGTGCGCGGGGCTGAAAATATCGACGATTCCGCCGCGGCGGGCGAACTCCCCCGCCACGGAGACCTCGTACTCGTCGTCGTAGTCGAGCCGCACCAGCTTCTCGACCAGGTCGCCGATCGGGATCTCCATGCCGGGAACCAGCACCAGCTGAGCGTCGCGGGTCTCCTCCGGCGGCGGCGCCGGCGCCAGCAGGGCATGGATGCTGCCGATCACCAGATCGAACTGACCGTTGAGCGCCGAATTGAGCGCCCGCGCCCGGCGGCTCTCTCCGCCGGGGAAGAGCAGTTTTCCCCGGCCGGACTCCGGAATCACCAGCATTCGCAGATCGATCTCCAGTTCGCGGGTGAGCGCCTCGATTTCGGCGACGACGCGATCGACCAGATTGAGTTCGGGCAGGGCGGCGATCAGCGGGGAATCCCCGGCGGAAGCCGCGCGCAACAGGGGCAGAGCGACCGAGCCGGGATCCACTCCCCCCCGGCTGACGGCCCCTGCGGCGGAATCGGCCAGATAATTTTTCAGGATTTTACGCCAATTCACCGCTCTTGCGGCTTGATTTTTGCCCATTTTACTATATGTTGTTCCATTTAAGAGGTTGCAAATAACAAACCCCGGTTGTTTGCACCGTTTTATTATAAGCCGCATTTGTGAAATTTGGTAGCGGCAAAGTCCGGG
>NZ_DBEXAY010000065.1:0-13181 GCF_048170485.1 Victivallis sp.
AAATCAAGGAGTAATTCAGAAAATAATCAAAAAAAATCTCCGGCAAAAGCGCATCGCGCTCCGTCGGAGATGAGATTCGGTACAATGGCAGGCTCAGCAGCGCTGCCTGCCGGTCCGGAATCCGTAGAGAGCCACCACCACGAAGCAGAGCAGCGGCAGCAGGAAGGAGAGGTTGACCGCGGGGAATCCACCCACGTTGCCGAGGTCGATAATCAGCGCCTGCAGAGGCGGCAGAACCGAACCGCCGAGAATCGCCATGATAAGGCCGGCGGCGCCGAACTTCGCATCGTCGCCCAGCCCCTCCAGCGCAATGCCGTAGATGGTCGGAAACATCAGCGACATGCAGGCGGAAATTCCCACCAGCGAGTAGAGCCCCCAGATGTCTTGAAGCAGCACGGTGCCGAGCGAAAAAATGCCGCCCGCCACCGCCAGGATCATCAACAGCCGGCCGGGATTGAGGTAACGAAGCAGGAAGGTGCAGATGAACCGGCTGATGCAGAAGATCAGCATCGCGGCAATATTGTACTTCTGGGAAAGTACCTCTGCGGCCCGTTCCTCCATCCCCTGCCCGACAAAAATCCTCGTTCCGTACTGGATGATGAAGGTCCAGCACATGATCTGTGCGCCCATGTAGAAAAACTGCGCGATCACACCTTCACGATACCGGGGCAGTTTCAGCAGCCGTTTCAGCGTCGGCAGAAAGTTGATCTCGTGTGACTGGTCGTTATTGGCGGGCATCCGGGCAAACCAGATCACCAGAAACAGCGCGAAGATCACCAGACCGATCAGCAGGTAGGGGCGGATCAGTACCGTGAGGTCGGCATTCTTTACCATCTCAAACTCCGCATCGCTCAGTGCGGCGCGTTCCGCGGAGTCAAGCGGATTCATCTTTGCCTGAATGAACTGCATCGCGACAAACATCCCGAGCAAAGAGCCCATCGGATTGAAGGACTGAGCGAGATTCAGCCGCCGGGTCGCGGTCTCCTCCGGCCCCATCGAGAGGATGTAGGGGTTGGCGCTGGTCTCCAGAAACGACAGTCCGCAGGTCAAAATGAAGTAGGCCAGCAGAAAGGGATAGTAGGCGCCGGTCATCTTCGCCGGGAAGAAAAGCAGCGCACCGAAAGCGTAAAGCCCCAGCCCCATCAGGATTCCCGCCTTGTAGGAAAAGCGGCGGATGAACATCGCCGCCGGGAAAGCCATCGCGAAGTAACCGCCGTAAAAGGCGACCTGCACCAGCGCCCCGTCGGTCACGCTCATACGGAAGATCTTTGAAAACGCCTTCACCATCGGATTGGTGATGTCGTTGGCGAAGCCCCACATGGCAAAGCATGAGGTAATTAATATGAACGGCAGCACGTAACTGACACCGTTCGACCGCAGCAGAGACTCATTTTCCTGGCTCATCTTCCAATCCTCCGGATTTTTCCTGCCGGCGCAATGCGCGTTGTCTCCATACTCTAGCCGCTGTTTGCGCTTTGTCAAACTGAAAATCAAGAAAAGCTCCTGTCGAGGCCGTTTTTCCCGGAAAAAGTGAAGCATTTTTCCGCTTTGCTGTCGAAATCAGCCCGAACCGGTGCTATGTTAAGGAAAAGTGTCGTTGTACCGCATCTCAACCGTTAAGGAAAGCTATGGAGAAAGCCACAAAAGAACGCTTCAGCAGTCTGACACTGCTCTCCGCCTCCGAGCGGAAATATCCGAAATCCCCCGACGAAGCGAAACTCGAATCCTTCGACAACCTTTACGCCGACCGGGATTACGTCATCGAATTCGACTGTCCGGAATACACCTCGCTCTGCCCGGTGACCGGCCAGCCCGACTTCGGCCACATCATCATCCGGTACGTGCCGGACAAGCGCTGCATCGAGAGCAAGTCGCTCAAACTCTACCTCTACTCCTTCCGCAACGCCAGCACCTTTCACGAGGAATCGGTCAACACCATCCTCGACGCGGTGGTGAAGGAGTGCGCCCCCCGGCGCGCCGAAGTGATCGGCCATTTCCGGCCGCGCGGCGGCATCGCCATCAACGTCAAGGCAACCTACGGAGATCCGATCCATGAATAAATTTCAGTTTCTCGAAAACGGTTCGATCACCAGCACGCCGGGCTTCCAGGCGGCGGGGGTCGTCGCCGGGTTCAAGCGGAGCGGCGCGCCCGACTTCGCGATGATCTATTCGGAGGCGCCCGCCAACTTCGCCGGCGCCTTCACCAGTTGCACCTTCGCGGCGGCGCCGGTCCAGGTCTGCCGCACGCGGGTGCTGAACTCCCCCTTCCTGCGCGCCGCGGTCATCAACAGCGGCAACGCCAACGCCTGCACCGGAGCCACCGGACTGGCCAATGCGGAGTGCACCTGCGAACTCGCCGCCCGCCGGCTCGGAATCCGTGCCGACGAGGTCGCCGTCTCCTCGACCGGCAGAATCGGCGTGCAGATGCCGATGGACACCATCCGGAAGGG
The DNA here is from genome assembly GCF_048170485.1 of Victivallis sp. Taxonomy (NCBI): domain Bacteria; kingdom Pseudomonadati; phylum Lentisphaerota; class Lentisphaeria; order Victivallales; family Victivallaceae; genus Victivallis; species Victivallis sp. The sequence goes on from NZ_DBEXAY010000065.1 coordinate 2,451, forward strand.
GATTGAACTTGCGGCGGCGGCGCTCTCTCCGGAGGGCGGCAGTGCGGCGTCACAGGCGATCATGACCACCGACACGGTTCCCAAATCGGTTGCGCTGCAGCTGGAACTCGGCGGGAAAACCGTCACCATCGGCGCAATGACCAAGGGCGCGGGGATGATCGATCCTGCGATGACGGTTCCGCACGCGACGATGCTCTGCTACATCACCACCGACGTCAAGGCGGACAACGCGCTCCTGCGCGAAATGCTCGCGGCCAACGTCGCGGACTCCTTCAACCGGATCACCATCGACGGCGACATGAGCACCAACGATACGACGATCGTGATGGCGAACGGCCGCTCCGGGGTGGAGCTCAAAGCGGGCACTCCGGAGGCGGAGGAGTTCCGGCAGGCATTGCTGGCGGTGATGCAGCGTCTCGCCCGGGAGATGGTCATGGACGGCGAAGGTGCGACCAAGTTCATCCACGTGGAGATCGAGCACGCCCGTTCCACGGCGGATGCGAAGCTCTGCGCCGAAGCGGTGGCGAATTCCCTGCTCTGCAAGACCGCCTGGTTCGGCGGCGACCCGAACTGGGGCCGGGTGGTGGCGGCGCTGGGTTACTCCGGGGCGAAGTTCGATCCGGAGAAGACCGACATCTACTACGACAACATGCCGGTTGTGCGCAACGGCGGCGACGCCGGAACGCCGGAATCGGCGCTCTGCGACATCGTGAAACAGCGCGAATTCACCGTCCGGGTGAATCTGCACGACGGAGACGACAACTACTGGGTGTGGACCAGCGACGTCTCGTACGAGTATGTGAAAATCAACGCGGATTACCACACGTAAAATCCGCTCCGGGCCGTTTTTTTTCGCGCTTGAGACAACGAAACAACTTCTTACGGATACAATTATGAAAAAATCTGATGTAAAAGTTCTGGTGATCACCGGCTTCGGTTTGAACTGCGAACGGGAAACCGCCGCAGCGTGCAAACTGGTGGGGGCGACACCGGAACAGGTTCACCTGAACGACCTGATCGCGGGGCAGCACAAACTGGAAGAGTACCATTTTCTGATCTTCATCGGGGGATTCAGCTTCGGCGACCACCTCGGTTCGGGGACGGTCTTCGCGAACCGGGTGAAGTTCCAGCTGCACGACCAGCTGGCGAAGTTCATCGCCGACGGCAAGCTGGTGCTCGGCGTGTGCAACGGCTTCCAGACACTGACGCGCCTGGGGATGGTTCCGGCGCTCGACGGGGACTACTTCACCCAGCATGTGGCGCTGGCGCACAACGACTCCGGGGTATTCCGGGATGACTGGTGCTACCTCAAGGCGGATCCCGCCTCGCCGTGTGTCTTCACCCGCGGCGTGGATCTTCTGCGGCTGCCGATCCGTCACGGCGAAGGGAAGTTCGTCGCGGATGACGCGGTTCTCGCGGAACTGGAGGCGAAACATCTGACGGCACTGCGCTATGCCAATGCGGATGGTTCGATTGCAACGGAGTTTCCGGCCAACCCGAACGGTTCGCTCCATTCGATCGCGGGGATCTGCGATCCCACCGGGCGGGTGTTCGGGCTGATGCCGCACCCGGAAGCGTTTCTTTCACCCTACAATTCGCCGAGCTGGACGGCCGACAAGATTGCCGGGAAGCTGCCGAAAGAGGGGGATGGCGTGGTCCTTTTCCGCAACGCGGTGGACTACATCGCCGACACCTTCTGACATTGCCGCACACGAAAACCGCCGCCTTTCCCCGTGGGGAGAGGCGGCGGTTTTGTCATCCGGACTGCCGGAATCAGAAGGTAACCTTATAATAGGAGATCTGTCGTCCGTTCTCCCAGAGATTCCGGAATGTTCCCTGCGTGAACGGCACCTCTGCAATCACGTGCCCTTCCCGATCACAGGCTTCAACCTTGCGGATCTTCCGGGCGAAGGAGATTTCCGCCGGTGTTGCCATGGAGCGGTTCCGGAAAAACGTCACATACACGCAGGAAGCGTTCGCCAGGGGCGCATCGCTTTTCAAGGCGATGTTGACCGTGCCGCCGCCCAGCAGTGAAAGGTACGGTTTTCCGTTCATCGTCACCTTGATCTGCCGACCTCCGAGGAAGAGGTAGCGGAGATTGCCGACGGATTTCAAATCCGCAGAACCGTTCATCACGGCGAAGAACAGCGTCGAGGAATCGGGCAGTTTCCCGAAGAAGCTCCAGGCGTCCTCCGCACCGGAAAGCCGGAACACGCCCGGCATCTTCTTTTCGCCGCTTTTCACATTGCCGATGAAGGCGGAAAAATCATTCGTTTCCGCCCGGAACGTCACACTCCGGGTGTCAAGTTCCAGATGGTTCCCGGCATCGCGCCACACCTTGCCGAATTCGTCGAACGAAACGGGCATATCGGCCCCCGCTTTCTGCAGCGCATCGTACAACGCTTTCCGTTCCGCGGCGGTATCCACAAACCCTTCCGCCTGAAACTTCCGCCCCTGGAACCATTCCTTTTCCGGGCGGCCGTAACGATTCAGCGGGGAGTGGGGACGAATCGCAAAGAGATGTTTCGCCCGGGAGTAATCCCCGGCCGGGGTCGACGGCTCATTCACGACGAAATCGGCGTCACCATCGTAGACATCCCGGAAGGTCCGGACAGAGGAATCGCAGTAGAGGAACGGCGTAAAATCGTTCAGTGTCATCTTGTTGTAACCGCGGAAGGGGGCCGCGTAACAGACATTGTCCAGCGGATACCCGATCTCCAGCCGGAACTCCGGCTTCTTCAACTCCGGCGAGCGAACCGCGATCGCGGAAGCGAGATTCGCGAAGTGGCTGTACAGATGAGCCTCCTGATTCAGGTTCACCCGCTCCTTCTTCTCAAAACTGTCATCCGGATAAAGCCAGTCCGGGGCATACAAACTGGAGATGCCGAGAGCAAAGTTGAACAAATATGCCTTCCCCATCGCTTTCTGAATCGTCGCCGCAATCAAATTGCCCCACCAGCTGTTCTCATGAACCAGATTGGCACCGTATTCGCGGGAAATCATCGGCTTCTCTGATGCTGCGAAGTAAACCAATGGCGCCAGCCAGCCGAGAGAACGCAGGAATCCGTATCCGGTCCGGTTCCAATATCCAGTCCCTCCGGAAGTCGCATCCAGAACCTCGTTCGCACCTGCACGCTGGGAGTAGTACAGCTCACAGTCTGCGCCGTTGGCCGTGATGATGCCTTGGAATCCAAGCGAGCGCGCATAGGAATACATCTCCCGCAGATAGTCGCGATAGAGCGAATACATGAACTCCAAGCCATCGGAAACCATCGGGTTACTGCGTTTTTCCCTGCCGAACGAGGCCTCGGAAATGCGCAGATCATCCAGCTTGAATTTGAGTTCCGACGTGTCATTGCCCCACTCCTTCATATTCCAGACCGGCGGGAAGTCGATGTTTTCAAAGGCTTCGCTTTTCCCGTTGTCCCGCAGACAGCCGGAAAGGGAGGAAAGATTCCACGAATTTTTCAACGAATCCACATTCCGGTATTTTTTCTTGAGGAAATCGGCCCAGCGGCCATACAAAATCTCCCGGGTGGCGGGAGGAAGTTTCCGCCAGTTGGAGGGGTTGTTCATGAGAAACGTCGCGACATAGGTCCGTTCGTTCTCAATTTCGTAGATCAGAAGCGTAGGATCCTTTGCCGGCGGCAGATTGTCACGGTAGGGGTTCGGTGTCGCCAGAACCATCCGGACAATCTCCTTTTCGCGCCGCAGTGCCTCCGGGTGGAAAAATCCAATGTAGGCATGATTGTTGCGTTCCGCCCCCAGATCACTGAAGAAACTGTTGTCAAGCCAGAGCGTGAGCGAGAGATACAACCCGTTCCGATGACACGCGGCAATCAATTTCTGAAGATTGATCAGAAATTCCGGAGCAAACTTCAGGGGCTTGCGGGAGAGCAACGGCATTTGAATATGATTCTGATTCATTCCCCATTCCCGCGGCAGGGTGGAAATCATATACCGGACGGTGGAGTATCCCATCGCTCGGACCCGTTTCAGAAACTGATCCAGACTGTCGCCGCCAATCCGGTTGTTCATTGCAAGGTCGTAAAGCGGTCCATCATTCATATTGCATCCCCATATCTGCGGAAGAAGCGTTCCATCCGCAAACCGGAACCCGCTCCCCTCCCGCGAAGGAGCTCCATGACGATCGATCGCAGAATCAGCGGTAAGCGAGGAGAGATCGGGGAAGGAATGTTCTTCGTTGACCACACGCCGCAACCGGTCACTTGAAGTATTTTTCATCGGCAGGAGTTTGCCGAAACCATAGACAAAGACCCCGGCGCTCTTCAAGGCTGCCAGCTCTTCCGGAAACCCCGGCTGAACCGGAGTCAGCAGATCTTCAGCCAGATAGAGCTTGGCAAGACTGAGATTTTTACGCCGGGCCTTTGGGGCAATGGAGAACAGGCGGATCGTATGTTTCCCCGGTTGCAGGAAGATCCGTTCGCCACCGCTCCAGTAATAGGTCGAAGGCATGTTGAAATTCCCGCCGAGTTTGATCGTCTCCCCGTTATCCGCGGAAAGAAACATGTAATTCGTATGGTTTTCCGGCGAACGGGAATAGATGTACAATTTATACGCCGTCGGCTCCTTGAGTTCAAAGGTATAATGCCATTCGGGCGAGTCACTGCTCATGGCTGTCGCCGAGTTGTAGAAGGAGTCCTCATCGGCGACCATCCGGGTCTCCTTTTGCTCTGCGTCTTCCGGGTAGACAATGATACCGTTTGCCCACTCATCCGCACGATAATTTGCCTGTTCACGGCCGGTGAACTGTCGAAATGCCTGACGCGGCGAAAGAATCTTCCCCGTTTTCTCCTCCCCGATTTTCAACTGGAGAGAAGTGGCCTTTCCATTTGTCCTGACCAGAATCAGCGGTGAAAAATTGCGGGTGAATTTCACGATGCAGTGATCCAGCTCTTTTCCGGATTGATCCCGAACTTCCAGCCGTGCCCAGTTTTTCCGCTCCTCGAAGAACAGTTCGGCAGGGAAATTCTTTTTCGCCATTTCCAGCTTCAGGACTTCGAGCGGCAGAGCGGTCAATGCAGATTTTTGCGGAAGAGGCACCTGCCAGACCAGATGACTTACGTCATCCTCGAAACTTCTGACCATCCCGGCTGTCGCGGCAACCAGAGCAAAAACCACCCCTTCCCGGCCGGGCGTGATGGTGACACTGCGGACCCATGCGGGCTCCGGCCATTTCAGACAGGTGAGGTAGAGTCCGATCTCCCCGGAATCCCCTCCGGAACGCCAGACGACATCCGCGTCAGGCAACTGTTTCGGATTCCACCAGTCTCCCGTTTCTTTGCCGACTTTCAGCGGGAACTGCTGCTTTTCCCCATTCGCAAACGTGACTTCAACCGTTGCCGCAACACTCCCCTGCTTCGCCCAGGCCGAAGCATTCAAGAGGGCAATCGCGTTGCATTCCCGATTGACGGGAAGAACAATTTTCTCCCGGCCGAACTTTGAGTTGGAACTGCGGAAGATTATGCAGGAACGCCCATTGTTCTTTGCCGGGTCGATCACTTGAAACGGCCAGCCGTGGAACGACTTGAGCCCCGGCTGAAACACACGGAGATCGTTCTTCGGCCCCTGATCGGTCCAACCGCCTTTGCCGTCGCCGGGCGTCTCATCGGCAAATCCCATATTCGCCGATGCACGGAGTAATAACGGATAGAAATTATTTGCTTTGGAAATTGGCGGTACCTCCCCGCCATCCCGATAGCTGAAACTCAAGATAACCGGCTGCTTTGCCTTGACCGGCAGACCGAAAGCGATCTCCCCGTCATGCCAGGCAAGGCCGCAGGCGTTGCCGAACTCGGCGATGACCGGATTGAAGACCACTCGCCCCGGATACCGTTTTTCCCTTGCGTAGAACCCAAATCCTTTCTCGCCGGCTTCAAAATCACCGTTTTTGATCAGCTTTCCATTCACCCGGATATTATCGTAATAAACACCCGCCGGCTTAAGTCGCGTCTCTTTTCCGCCGACCATAGCAGGCCCGAGAAGTACAACTCGGAGACGCCCGTCCGTTTCCGGCGTGAAGGTAACCACTCCCTGCTTCCACTCCTTCGAAGCGGGATACGAAGTGGTCAAGTATTTTTCCACGTTTTCCGGACTTTGCCAATGACCATAACCGATCTTGACTCCCTGCTGTTCAACAAATTTCAAATTAACCGACGGGACCCCGCTGATATCAACTCTTGCCGGGTTCTGTGCGACAGCGGTCAGCAAAGCTGCAGTCAGGAAACTGCATAAGGCTACTTTAACATTGTTCTCCATACCATCTCCTCAATAATACAGGTTCCAGGGATTGTCCAAGGACCAATTGCTGTCTGAACGGGCAAATCCCTTCGCTTCCGGCAGCGTATAAATTTCGGTATATGTTCTGGCCTTAATAGGATTAACATGGCCATCAATGAACAGTACATTCGCTTTGGAAAGGTGCCATGGACTGAGGACCATACCTTCATGAGCCTGACTTCTCAAGATCGCGGACGGGGTGATTTTCGTGCTATTTGTATCTACAGAATCTCCTCCGTAAATTCTTTTCGAAGCTCCACGGATACGATTGATTTTGACCGCGCCCTTGGTTGCCACCTTGTCTCCGGTAACAGTATTAATACCGTATGCAATATTAACATAACTGTCATTCGGCGCGCCGGATGAGCCACTCGGCAATTGCAGATTATTATCATAATACATCCGCAGAGAATCCTGACAAGGCACTTCCGGGCAAGTCACCTGCTTCAATGTCAACAGATTATTCACCAGACAATACCAGTTCCAGTAAGCGCCGCCGGAATAACCGAAATTATTGAAACGATAGGGCATGACACAGTCATTGAACTGTCCAGAATACAGTGCAGCAATCAAACCAACTTGCTTTAAGTTGTTGGCACAACTAGTTGCACGAGCCTGCATCCGCGCCCGGTTCAAGGCAGGCAACAGCATCGCCGCCAGAATTGCAATAATAGCTATAACGACTAATAATTCAATTAGAGTAAAGTTAACAGCATTTTGTTTTGTTCTTGCTCTACTGGTTTGTAGCATCATTGTTGCCCCTTCCCTGTTGGTCTGTTGGTGGTTCATTCTCTGCTCCAACCGTTTATTAATACAATTGCTCATGAATCGGAAGCCGGAAAAGTTGTAACTGTTGTTCCTTCGACTGAACTTTTACTGGTGGATTGCAGAGTTGCTGCTCCAGCATCTCCACTACCAGACGCATGCGAATTCTGTCATCTGTTTCTATAGAAAATCCATTCCAGCCCGTATCAGGACACCACGAATTCCAGAATATCCAGAGAATTTCTCTGGTTCGTTTTTCCCCGTAGAGTTCTCTCAGAATTGTCCGAATTTTCTCAAATTGTGCATTATCGATAAAAATCCAATCCGGTATGCACGTCATCAGTTTTTCTCTTAGCTTCCCCTCTATCTGAGAATTCCCTCCGCCTTCCTGCCAGAAGTGACACACCATCTCCGGCCTTGCGGAAAGTTCCCTGCATAAAGGATAATGTTTCGGAACTTTACAAAAAAAATCGATATCAATATGGTCACTGAAACCGCTAAATTCCCTCAATTTATTCAAAACCGGGCGAAACGAGGAATATACGCTTGGAACCCCCTCTACATCAAAGTTCAGATTAACGGTCGGCAGAATTTCCGCCGCCTTAACCGCTACGCCCGGCTCAACCGATACACAAATCAAACCATCCAGATAGGAGTGGCGAAGCACCTCTTCCGTCTCTTCCGGAGAAACACATCGCTCGGTGATAAGCCGCACATTCCAGTTCATCTGGGCCAGAATTTCCGTTGCCGCACTGATAAATCTCAATGTTGAAGGCTGATAGAAAAAAAGATCACCGGTCTGCAACAGCAGTCCGATCAAAGGCTTGCGCTCATTCACACCGAACTGCGAGGATTTCGCCGGGTTGGTGTAGGTACCGCTCCCCTTGCGCATGACAAGGTAGCCCTCCTTCTCCAGCTTCTTGAATGCCAGCCGCACCGTCGTGGGCGCTATGCCGAACTCCCGCGCCAGTTCATTCGACGATGGAATCTTGACCGCCCGATTCCCCGAACGGTAGTAGATCGACATCACCCGAAACCAGATCTTCTGTACCTCCAGAAGCACCTTTTCCGATTTATTCCGCATATTCCATCTTTTTTGCTAACCACTGCTAACTTTCTATATTATGCATCAAAAAGAGCTTTTTGTCAATAGGGAACGCGAAAAAAAATAAATTTTTTACCACGATCACGCGACAGCATGCTCCAGGCGGGCCGCGACCTCCCGAGAAAATGTCAAGAAAAAGGGCGGGAAACTCCCGCCCGCGACTTTCGGTTCTCCTCAAGGAGGATCCCGTTACTCATAGGAAACGGCAAAAGAGGGACTGTCAACATACAGTTCTCCCCACCGGATGCGATAGGAATTCCCCTGCTCCACCAACTGCGGCTCATCGGAAACGGCGGCGGACGCCGGGAGAATCTCCACCCCGCCGCCGACAATCGTGGAAAGAGTATCGTCAAAGAGCATCTTTCTTTCTTCCCCTTCGTACAGTACGGCTTCCACCCAGCCGCGGTCCGCATCGCGGCCGCACTGCCAGCGGATCGAACCGCCGTCAAACCAGCCGGGCAGTTCATGGATCACCGCCTTGAACATGCCGGAAAGCAGCGTATTGCCATCCTGCAGCGTCACATCCTCTGCGGCAAGTTCAAAGCGCAGCGCCAGTTTCGAGAAGGAAAACATTCCATCCGCGGGCCGTCCGAGTCCGATATGCCAGTCGCCGCGGTCGGTCAGCATTGAAAGCGCAAACACCGCCCGGTTCTCCGCCTGAGCAATGCGGACTCCGGCAGAGGAGAAATCCCGCCCGTCCTTGAGAAAACGCATCCGGAACATCGCCGGCCGACTCCCCTGCCCCGCCGGCCAGTAGCCGAGCATCGGGCGGCGCTGTGTCCAGAAGCATTCGCGATTGATCGAACCGAAAATCAATTGCGGCGTAACGAACGTGGTCCCTTCAAACGACATGCCGGGCTGACTGCGCCTGATGTAACACTGGCGGATTTCCTGCTCCGGAAGCTCGATTTCCGCAAACCGTCTCCGAACTTTCTCCGGGCAAGGCAGATGCCGAAGCGGATCATAGGAAAATACAAGCTCCCCGTCACTCTTTTTCGCCGAAGCTGTCGCACGCAACGGCAACCCGGTCGTCTCCCGCAGGAACTCGACGGCATCCGACGGAAGGTATTCCGAATAGGCACGCGACTGCGCACCGCCCAGCTGGCCGGTGGCGGGGTGGTACAGTTTCGCAATCTCGCCCCAGATGAATTCCCGCAGTCGTCCGGCGGATTCGATCAGCGCCCGGTTCGATTGAACCAGCTGAAGAATCCGTTCCGTCTCCCGCAGTGCGACAAAAGTGTAGGTCGGGCTGTTGTATTCGTTGAGTCCGCCCTGCTCCTCCGTATACCGCAGAAAAGTGGCAAGACGGCTCGCCGCATACTCTTCCAGAAGCGGGTTGCGCAATATCTCACCGGCACAACCGGTGACGGCGGCGCCCATGATCGCGATATTCGTATAGTCCGGGCGGACGTTTCGCCGGAAAATCGACCATGCGGCCCGCTCCAGGGCGGCAGTCACCGCCGTGGCGAGTTCCGGCCCGATCTCTTCCCGGTGCTCCCGGAGCATGTGACAGAGCGCCGCGCCGATGAAATCGGCCCAGTTCCAGTCCGGCGGCGCCATTTTTGCAACCGGTTCCTCGCAGTACCATGGCCAGATGCCGTAAGGGCGTCATAAGGGTCGGTAACCTGCTGCGCCAGAACGGACCGCGTCACAGCGGCAGCCCGGGCACACTCCTTTTCGCCACCGAGTTTCAGCAGTGCCAGAGCGTAATAGATGTTTGTTCTGGTCGCCGACACCCGGACGCCATCCGGAATTCGGGTGTGATATCCGGGAGAGTGCGCCACCTCTTCCAGAAGATTTGTCCGGGGGTTGAAATTCTTCTCCTGCGCCTCAACCATCTCACGAAGATTCATCATCATGCAACGCTTTTTTTCTGAATCTCAAGTTCTTTCCGCTTTTGCGGAAACAAGGAAATGAACCCTGATATACGAAGCCGGGGAAACTATATGTCACCATTCGATCTTTGTCAATGCAGAAATCAATATTCCTTTCGTTTTTCAGGGAAACCGCCCCATTGAAAACATTCGGGAAAAAGACTTGTTTTCTTCCATGTTTCGTGATATAATATATCAAAGTAAAAAGATGAGGTATATCATGAACCCTGTTCCGATTCCGCCGGGGATGGAAACCCGGCTCTTTCTGCTGGAAAACGATGCATTGAACCAGTTGCCGGAAGCGATCCGCTCCCTCTGGGGGAACGATGCCCGCCCGTGGCTCGTCGCTGACGACAACACCTGGCGTACCGCCGGGGCCGAAGTTGCGAAAATTCTAAAGGCCGCCGGCATGGAGGGCCCCGATTCCTTCCTCTTCCCCGGCACGCCGATGCCCCACGCCGATGAATCCAATGTAAACCTTCTGCTGGAACAATTTCCGGAAAATGTTGTTCCGGTCGCCATCGGCGGCGGCACCGTCAATGATCTGGTCAAGCGCGCCTCCGGTCTGCGGCACGTCTCCTACTGCTGCGTCCCGACCGCGCCTTCGGTGGATGGCTACACCTCCAGCGGCGCTGCGCTCACCGCCTCCGGCTTGAAACAGACCCTGCCCTGCCCCGCGCCGCTCGC
>NZ_DBEXAY010000066.1:0-6107 GCF_048170485.1 Victivallis sp.
GTTGACATTTTCAAAAGGTTGTCGTATAATTAAGTTAACAGACTGTGTCAGATTTCGGAATTTCTTTTCTTCAAATGGATTTATGTAGTGGAGGATGCATGGAAATCAACGTGGAGGCAAATCGTCCGTATCGAAGTGCCCAGAGACGGGGGAGGCCGTTGGCAAAAGGGGAGGCGGCAAATTCACCCGGCGGCACCGTGTCACTGCCGAAAAGCACATACGGGCAACATTTTACCCTTATTGAACTGCTCATCGTGATCGCGATCATCGCCATCCTCGCCGCGTTGCTGCTTCCCTCGCTGAACAAGGCGCGCGAAAAAGGCCGGGCCATCTCCTGCGCCAACAACCTTCGGCAGTGCATCACTGCCGAATCCACCTACGCCGTCGATTACAACGGCCGCTTCATCATGGAGGCGCCGCAGAGCAGCCTTCCTTCGAACGGCTTGCGCTGGTCGGAGATTCTCTCCTCCGGCGGAGAGAGCACTCCGCCGGCTTATCTGCCGCCGGTGGTGATCTTTGGGCGAAAGACCAGTGCCGTCGTCTCCTGTCCGGCCGCATCGCCGCGTTTCCACGAGGAGGACGGCGGCAGTCAGGTGCCGCAGCGCACCTACGGCGGCGTGCAGTGGGTGGTCCGCCCCAGCATGGTGGTCGGGCAGTCCAGCGTCAGCGAGGACACTGCCATCGCCGGCCGTTTTGTTGAAGAGATCAAGAAAGGCTCCAACCGGGTCGGCTCCTTTCTGGTCCTGCACCGGATGCGCAAACCGGTCGCGACGATGATCTTTGCGGACAGCGGCATCCCCCGCCAGCACACCACACTCCGGCAGACCGGGTTCCAATATGCGGATATGTGCCCCACCTTCAAGTGGACGAGCGGGAACAACAATCTGCACGGCATCATGCTCCGCCACTCCGGGCAGGCCAACGCCGCCTACGCCGACGGCCATGTGAAAAGCGGCACGCCGGTGGAATTCTACACACGCGGCCTCTTCCGCTGGAACAAGTTTGTCGACGGAGCGATGAACTCGGTCTGGTTCGGCGACGGAACTACTTCGGATTACATTCAACGATGAACATACAGCTTCTTTCAGAACGGGTGCTGCTGGTGACGGCGGCAGTGGTGACTTCGGCCATCGCGGCCGGAGAGACGATCCGGTACGATTTTGCCCGCGAGCTTCCCCAATGGACAATTGCACCTGCCGGGACGATTGAGGCAACGGCGATTGCCGGCGGCGTACGGTTGAAGGTGGTGCAAGCGCAGAATCGCGGCGACGGTGCGCTGGTCCGCCGGGAGAAACTCCCGCTTTCCAGCGATCGCTTCGCGTTCTCTGCGGAAGCGGTGGGCGACGCCGGATATCTTCAGGTGAAGACGTGGCGCAACGGCAGGGAGACCGGACGCTATTCCTCCGACGACACCACCGGCCGGATGAAACGGAGACTCCGCTGTGAATTTCCGCTTGACGGCGCCGACTACATTGAAGTCTGCCTGCGGATGAAGTTGAACAAGCGGCACCTCGGCAAATCGGCCGAGTTCCGGGACCTCCGGCTGGAGCCGGTGGTGCGCGATCCCCTGGAGGTGGTGCCTCTCTACCATTCCGCCTCCTACTACTGCAACGTTTCCTCGCCACAGGAACCGCCACCGGGCAAGGTGGAGTTCCGGCTCCCGGGAGGCGCGTGGCAGAGGGCGTATCCGCCGGTCTGGTCGGCGACCGACCGCCAGTTGCGCGGCAGCATCGTCGATCTCAAGGAGGACACGCTGTATGAACTGCGGTTCACGCCGGCGGCGGGGAAGCCGCTGATCCGGAAATTCCGGACCTGGAAGAGCGCCGTTCCGGTCGGCCGTACGGTTGACATCGGGAAACGTTCCGGAAATGAGACGATCGAAATTACCGGCGGCGGCACCCCCGACGGCTATCTGCGGCTGACCGGCGCGCCGGGCACGGTGCTTGCCGGTGGCGACCGCAAGCCGGTGCTCCGGATTCGCGACGCGAAGTATGTGATTCTGGAGAATCTGACGATCCGCGGCGGCGCACCTTCCGCCGTTGTGGTGAACAATTCCCGCCACATCCTTTTCCGCAACTGCGACATCTCCGGCTGGGGAACGGTGGGGCGACAGCGGCTCGACCTTGACGGCAAGTTCTACGACGACCGGGGCAGGGCGGTCAACTACACCGCCGGAATCGAAGTGATGAATTCCGATGCGGTGACGGTCGAACGGTGCCGCATCGACGAACCGCGCAACCGGGCGAACCCGTGGTTCTTCTCGCATCCGGCGGGACCGCAGGCGCTCTTCGTCGGAAACGTCTCCCGGATGGTGGTGCGCTGGAACGACTTCATCGGTTGCGAATTTCACCGCTGGAACGACGTTGTCGAAGGATGGGGCAACTTCAATCGCGACGGCGGGTTTGCCCGCGACTGCGATATCTACGGCAATTGCTTCGCATTCGGCAACGACGACGCCATCGAACTCGACGGCGGTCAGAAAAATGTGCGTTTCTTCGACAACTGGATCGAAGGCACCTACTGCGGCGTGAGCACCTGCGGCTGCATGTGCGGTCCCTCCTACGCATTCCGCAACCTGATTGCCAATCTGGGCGACGAGATGCTGGGCGCTTCCGCCAGTTTCAAATCCGGCCGGGGCGACGGCATGCTTCATATCTTCAGCAACACCCTGCTGGGAGGCTCCGGTGTGATCTGCACCAATCCGGAACTGCGTGCGGTGACCCGCAACAACCTCATTCAGGTGGGCGGTCAGGTGATCTACGAACGTCGCGCCATGCCCGGCAACAGTTTCGATTACGATCTCTGTTATTCATCGGGCGGAAAGAAGCGGGAAAACATCCTGATCGGTCCGAGCATCGGGCCGCACATGATCCTCGCGAAGACCGAGTTCCTCAACGCGGCCGGTGCCGATTACGTCATCCGCCCCGGCGCGCCGGGGGCGGGGGCCGCGGTCGAGGTGCCGAACTTCGCCGCCGCGGGGCAGGATATGGGGTGCAGGCCGGACGGCGCAAATTTTCCGCCGCGCCCCGGGCTCGGTTTCACCGTCGATGCTGCCCGGCTGGAATTCTCCTCCGGCGATGCGCCGGCGCAGTTCATCACGCTTGAAGCGCTGCGGGACTGCTCCTTCCGGATTGAACGGGGGCGCTGTTTCGACTGGGTCTCCGTCACGCCCGGTTCCGGTACGCTGAAGGCGGGAGAACGACGAAAACTTGCGGTGAAGCCGATTGCCGACCGTCTTGGTCCGGCCGGTGTGCGGCGCGGCGGCTTTTCGATCCGGCAAATGGACGGCTTCTCCCGCCCGGTGCTGGTCTATGTGCGGAACGACCGGGCGGAGGAGATTCCGGCGGAGAGTCGTGCCGCGGCGGTGTTCCGACATGACCGGCATGTGCCGTTTACAACAGGGCGCTGGGAGTTTGAGGTGGCGAAGCCGCAGGCGTGTTATGTGGTGGTCCGGCTCGGCGCTCTGCCGCCCCGGCTGGGGAAGGTAACGCTCCGGCTCGATGGCATGGAGCGGACAATCGGTCTGCGGACCCGGGAGCTTTATAACTACCCGATGGTGGCGAAGGGCGGGTACGCCTTTCTCGCCCGGCCGGAAAAGGTGCAGCTCGAGCCGGGCCGTCACACATTCGAGCTTCGGGCCGATGTGCCGGTCCTGCTGGAGTGGGCGGTTGTGACCCCGAATCCCTGGCCGCTCTTCACCCGGTTTCAGCGTTGATTTTGTCTCCGGATGGAACAAAAAGTCTGTGAAGATACGTTTTTCTCCGGTTTTTTGCTGTTTTTTTGCGGGGCTGGGGTTGCGCGAAGCACGATTCTGTATTATGTTTGACACCGGCAGAACAGTTGATCAACCACGAGAGGGAGCAGAAGACGAAATGAAAGAACGCATTTTCACGGTTCGCAACAAAGCGGGAATCCATTGCCGCCCCTCCAGCGTGATCCTCAATACGATCAACAAGGAGTTCCCCTACCACAAATTCACGGTGGAAACCAGTGACGGGCAGAACACGGAACTCAACAGCATTCTGACGCTGATCTCCCTCGGGCTGACCGTCGGCTCCAAGGCGATTCTGCGGGCTGAGGGGCCGGATGAGGAGAAGGCGATCCAGCGGATCGGCGATCTCTTCGAATACGAATTCGACTTCCCGCCGCGGTAGTCGCCGGCACGATGGCGGGCCTCGCTGATATGCCGGACCGGTTCGCCCGCCTCCGGCCGGTGTTCCTGCTGGCGGCGGCCGGGCTGGTGCTTCGCGCCGTCTACTGGGCGGATTATGCCGGTTTCCCGCTGTTCGATCTGGCCGTCGGGCCGGATGTCTCCGAATATGACGCGCGCGCCCGCGAAATCCTTTCCGGCGTATTTCTGCCGCGCGAAGCGGAGATCCACGCGCCGCTCTACTCCTGGTTTCTCGCTTTGCTCTATCAGCTTGGCGGAAGTTCGATTCCGCTGGTCCGGGCGGTGCAGCTGCTGCTGAACTGGGGCAGCTGGCTCGGCATTTATGCACTGCTCACCCGGCTGCACGGCATTCCACGCAAAGCGCCGCTCTGGTTTCTCGCGCTGGCGATGCTCTACCCGGTTCCCCTCTTCCATCAGGCGGAACTGATTTCCGAAGCCCTGCTTCTGCCGCTGCTGGCCGGGATGCTCGCGGCGCTCTACGTTGCGGAACGGAGCCGGACCCGCTCGGAGCGGCTTCTCCGTTTTCCGTTGGCCGGAGTTCTGGCAGGCCTGGCGGCGATCACCCATCCGATGAGCCTCGCCTTTCTCGGAGCGGAACTGCTCTGGTTCGGCTGGCGGAAGCGGTTCGGCGCGGCGATGCTCGTTCTCGCCGGTGCGCTGGTGGCGATTCTGCCGGTTTCGCTGGTGAACAGCTCCCTCGCGGGGCGGCCGGTTCTGATTCAGGCCAACAGCGCCTTCAACCTCTGGCTGGGGAACAATCCGGAGGCGACCGGTTCCTGTTACATCCGCCCCGGCACACAGTGGCGAACTCTTCACCGCGAGGCGGAGCAGGAGGCGGAGGCGCGCGGCGTCACGGTGGATCGTGTCTGGACCGGACGAGTCTTCTCCTTCTGGTGGAATCACCCGCTTGACGCGCTCCGTCTCGCCTGCGTCAAGGCAGGGAAGGTGTGGTACTGGCGGGAGTTGACGGCCGGGGCGGACCCGGAATTTCTCATCCGCCGCTCCGTTCTGATCCGCCTGGGCGGCGTGCTGACGCTGCCGCTGTTCGTCTTCGCCCTGATCGGAGTCCTGCGGGAGCGGAAGCGTTTTCTGCCCTGCCGCCACTTTTATCTGCTGCTCGGCGCCCTCTTTCTCATGCAAATACTGACGGTCACTTCCGGCCGCTACCGGCTGGCGATGCTGCCGGCGGTCTTCTTCTTTGCCGCGTGTGCCCTGGCGCGGCTCCGCTGGAGAAGGCACTGGTTCATCCTGCCGCTTTTGCTGGCGGCCTCTCTCCTGCTGCAGGGGCAGGACAGCGGCCGGGCGGAGGCGGCCGCTCTGCTCGGCGAAGCCGCGTTTCGCAAAGGGGAGTTCCGGGAGGCGAAGCCGCTTCTGGAGCAGGCTCTGCGGGAGATCGACGACGTTCCGCGTTTCGGCAATCTGCTCGGCGGCATCGCCATGGCGGAGGGGGACGCCGTCGGAGCGGAACGGGCTTTCCGGCAGGTGCTTGCCGCCGATCCTCTGGATGCCGACGCGCACATGAACCTCGGCAATCTCTGCTCCGTTCTGCCCGGCCGGGCAGGGGAGGCGGAGGAGCACTACCGCCGTGCTCTCGCTCTGCGACCGGATTACGCGGATCTTCACTTCAATTTCGGCCTGTTTCTCCAGCGCCAGGGGCGACTGCCTGAGGCGGAGAAGCAGTACCGACGGGCACTCGAATGCAATCCGGCTCATGCTCAGGCATTCAACTCCCTCGGCATTCTGGCGATGGGGCGCGGGGCGTTCCGTGAAGCGGCGGAATTTTTTCACCGTGCGGCGTCGCTTGAACCCGGTAATCCGGGATTTGCCGCGAACCGGCGGGCGGCGCAGGAGGCCGCAAATGCCGCAGAAAAGTGACAAATTTGTCACTTTATTGTGCTGATCCTCAGTTTTTGGCGGGAATCTTGTCGGAGCCGCT
>NZ_DBEXAY010000067.1:0-11851 GCF_048170485.1 Victivallis sp.
TTGTAAAGCAAGACGCTGGATTGTTGAGGTTGCGCATTCGTGGTTCAACAGATTTCGCAAACTGCTCGTTCGATATGAAAAGAGCAACTCGTCATATGAAGCTTTGCTACACCTTGCCGCAACGGTTATAATTTATCGAAAACTTGCTGTTATTTAGGGATAGGTTCTAAGCCGGCAGAAGGCGATCTTCGTTCAAAACTTTTCGCCTGTCCTTTTTTGCCCACTTCCGGAGAGGGCTGGACGCATACATCCAAAGAACGCTGCGATTATTTTTACATGCGCGACAGCCAGAGCGGCCCGGTCTGTACTGCTTTCGGATATACCGGTTTGGGTAAGCCAATGAGCAAACTCTCGCGGCAAATGCTGATTATTTGTTCGGGAGGGACGACGTTGATGAATATAGCGCCTGAAGTTTTTGACTCGTTTCTTGTTCATCCCAATTGGGAGGCTCCGCTTTTTCGTGCAGATGGTTCTGCGCAGAAAGTCCGTGCTGCGGATTATGAAAATGGCCGTGGTGATGATGGAATGGCAAAAATTGATGAGTTATAAAGGAATATGATGACGATGCAACGGTTGATGGTATTGTTGATGATACTTGGCTGGGCCGGCGTTTCGGCGGTTGATCGATTGCCGGAAGAGCTTCGGTTTGGGGCGCAGGGAGAATTTGAAATTGATTCTGTGCGGTTCTTTCTTCAACACTTCGGGGCGGGCTGGCAGGGGAGCGATCAATCAAGCCTGAAACCGGAGGCGAAGGTGTTGAAACGATCCGACAGCACTTATGAACTTCGCGGGAAACTTCCGGCCGGAGGTTCGGACAATGTGTTTGAAGTGACTGAGACGGTGACGGCAAGCGGCGACAAGGCATTTCAGTGCGACTACATGCTTACAGCGGCGACTCCGATTGCGACAGACACTTTGGCACTGGCAATCGACATTCCGGTTGGGGAACCCGGGCTCGCTGTGAATGTAGATGGAGATGAAATCAGCTTGCCGGAAGAAGCGGCAGAACCGGGCATTTTTGATCGTGAGGCCGGAATCGTCATGATTGGATTGCCGGAACGGAAAATTCGGATCAGTGGCGATTTCAAAGTCTATATTCAGGATAACCGTGCTTTCAACCTCAAGACGTTTACCATCCGGCTGATGCCGAAAGGGATGGAAAATGAGATTTCAAACTGGCGGCTCACAGCCGATTTCCGATTGCTGCCTGCCGTTTCCGGCGAAACGTTGCCGGCCTGTCCCGCAATCGACGATTGCGGAAACTTGAGAGTCGGAACGCGCGTACTTCGCTGGAACTGGTACGCACCGGATTGGCATGCTGAAGTCCTTGACGGCGGCAATTTCAAGATGGATGCGGGATTTCCGCGCTTTGGTTCCGACTCGTTCGAAACTTCCGGCGTATGGAACGGGTTCCGGACGAAGATTTCGGCAGTCGCAGTTCCGGACGGTGTTGCCTATCATGCCCGTTTCAAGGCTGCTTCTCCTGTCGAAACCTCTGCGCTCGCTTTGACTATGAACATGCCGCTGGCGGAACCGGGAGACGTCATAGTCGATGGCCGAAAAATAGAGTTGCCGGAAGTATGCAAAGAAAGCTGTATCTTCAACGGGAATGCCCGTTCGCTCCGATTCGGAAGCAACGGAAGGATTGTCACGGTTGAAGGAGATTTCATGTTGCTGATCCAGGATGATCGGAAATGGGGCAATCAATATTTTATATTCCGGATCGGAGCGACTCCGTCCGCCGGAAAAATTGACGACGCCTCCTTAAAAATCCGCATACGACTTGAGACGCCGTACACAGCCTCCGTTGATTTGAGAAATGTGTTCAATATGGGATTCAGAGACGAGAAGCTCAACGACGGGAAAGGCGGCTGGACCGACCAGGGACCGACCAACGATT
This sequence comes from Victivallis sp., assembly GCF_048170485.1. NCBI lineage: Bacteria > Pseudomonadati > Lentisphaerota > Lentisphaeria > Victivallales > Victivallaceae > Victivallis > Victivallis sp. The sequence continues at coordinate 1,901 of NZ_DBEXAY010000067.1, forward strand.
TGCGCATGATGAAGTCCGGTCGTTTTTCCGCTCTGGGCGTCGATTTTGATATCGTCAATCCGGAACGCAACGATGGCCGTTCCTGTCTTGTGTTATCTTCCCGGCAGCAGAAATTTCCGATGGAGAAGAGTATCGCGCTTGACAGTAGCGGCGAAAAAAGCAGGTATCTGTACTTGTTGCATGCTTCGGCCTGGACGCCGAATGCATCTATGCCGGTCGGTATGGTTGTTGCGGAGTATGCCGACGGCAGCGTCAAGGAGTTCCCGGTGCTTGCCGGCCGCGATGTCGGCAACTGGTGGCAACCGTATGGAGTGGCAAACGGTGTTGTCGCCTGGACGGGAGAAAATGCTGAGACCTTTGTCGGTCTCTATCTGTCACAGTTTCCTGTCGAAGCTGCTCCGGTAAAGTTGACCTTCAAGGCGGCAGCAGACAGCGGTTCAGTCTGGATGATTGTCGGCGCCACACTCGGAGAGTACCGTTTGAATCTCCGACGGCCCGAAGCTTTGCCGTATATTGTTGCAGACAAGGATTGGTTGCCGGTCGAATACAACGGCAATACCGTGGCGGGGTCTCCGCTTGATTTCTCGGGCTATCTCGATGCTCCGGCCGGCAAATACGGACCGGTAGTGGTCGACCAGACCGGACATTTCTCATTTCGTGACGCGCCGGGAAAGCGGATCCGTTTTTTCGGGCCGAATCTGGTCGGCACAGCAAACTATCTCAGCAAGGAGCTTGCCGATGATTTCGTGACCAAGGCGACCCGGCTCGGCTATAACACCGTGCGCTTTCATCATTTTGATAACGGACTTATCGATCCGAATGCACCAGACTCTCTGACTTTTGATTCCCGGGCACTCGATCAACTTGATTACCTGTTTGCGGAACTGAAAAAACATGGAATTTATTCCTGTCTGGATCTTTATGCAAGCCGCGAATTGAAGCCGGGGGACCACATAAAAGAACTTGAAGGACGCACCAGTCCGGAGAAATTCATCTTGAAGAGGTTGATTCCGCTCAGCAAATCGGCGATGGATAACTGGAAGGAATTCGCCCGGCGGCTGCTGACCCACCGAAATCCCTATACCGGTTTGACTTATGCGGAGGATCCGGCACTCTATGCTTTGAATCTTGTGAACGAAAATCCTCTGGTCATCATCTGGCGGGGATGGGATCCCGCGCTTATCCCGCTTTTCGAGGAGAGATATGTCGAATACCTGAAAGAGAAAGGGCTTGACACACCGGAGAACCGCACTTCACGCGGGGGCCTCTTCATTGAGTTCCTGAACGATCTTCAGATCAGGAGCATCGAAGAACAGAAGCGGTTCCTGAAGGAGGAGCTGAAACTGGTTGCGCTGGTTACCGATCTCAATATGATCAGCAAGTTCACGATGAATGAAGTACGTGAGCATCTGGATTTCGTGGACAATCATCAGTATTGGGATCATCCCTGGTTTCCGGTGCGGGAATGGCACTTGCCGTATGCGTTTTCCAATAAATCATCCATCGCAAATCGCGCGGAACATCCGCGGTATCTGATGCCGGCGCGGATTTTCGGCAAACCGTACACCGTCACTGAATTCAACTTCTGCAATCCGAACCCGTACCGGGGCGAAGCGGCGCCGCTGATCGGCGGTTATGCCGGGTTGCAGGATTGGGACGCCCTCTATCGGTTCGCCTGGTCGCACGGGCGTTACAACATGGATAAGGTCGATGTGCCGTATGGTTTTGATATCGTCAACGATCCGCAGGCGCAGCTGGCGGAACGCATTATCAATCTTCTCTTCATGCGTGAATATATCCGGGCGGCGAAACCTGCTTTTGCTTTCACCTGTACGTCGGGGCAGCTTCGCCGGCTCGCAGGTCCACCGGAGGATGACGGCGATTATCCGGCAGAGTTCACCGAACTCGGCCTCTACGGCCGGATCGGCACGCTCGGCGCCGCCGCTTCGTTCCCCGGCGTGCGGAAGGTCGATGCGCTCAATGCCGGTTGGGAGAAACGGCTTCCAGCCGCCGCCCGCGCCGCTCTCGACAAGCTCGGGAAGACCGGAGTCATCACGAGCGCAGGCGGGCAGATCACGCTTGATTCGAAGGCGAAAACAGTGAAGATCGTCGCTCCGCAGTGCGAAGTGATGACCTTCTCCGGCGATATGTCCGGTGAAGTGATGAAACTTTCCGGAGCCGATCGTTACCAGACGGCGGCGTTGCTGTCACTCGACGGGAAGAAGCTGGCCGAAAGCGAAAAGCTCCTGTTCATCCAGATGCCGAACCTCGGCGCGACCAAGCAGAAGTTTGCGAATGAGCGCCGCAACCTGCTCGAAAGCTGGGGGCAGCTGCCGATCCTGCTCGAAAAGTGCCGGGCCGACGTCGAACTCGCGTTGCCGGAGATGAAAGTCGAGGCGCTGAAGTTCGATGGCTCTCCGAACGGCGCCGTCCCGTCGGCTTATGGAAACGGCAAGCTCCGCTTCACGGCGGATACCGCTTCGCGGCCCGGCGGGGTGATGGTCTATCTGCTGACCCGCTGACCATGTTGTGAAATTGATTGGTAAAATACGGAAGGTGCGCTATATTAATGACCTTATTTGGGAATTTCATTGAAATGAAACACGCTTCTTCCGGAATGACCGCCCAGGCCTAGCGGGCGGCATTCGTGGTTTCGCTGCCGGTGCTGATGGGATATACGACGATGGGCGCCGCTTTCGGCATCCTGCTCAACCGGATCGGCTACGGGCCGTGGTGGGCTTTGTTCATGTGCGTGACGATCCTTTCCGGCAGCCTGCAGTTCGCGGCGGTCGGGATGATCGCCGGTTCCATGTCGCTGGCCGAAACCGCGGTGATGTCGCTGCTGATCAACATCCGTTATTCGGTCTATGGCCTCGCCCTGATTGAAGCCTTCCGCAAATGCGGTTGGAAGCGTTTCTACATGATCTTCGCCCTGACCGATGAAACCTACGCATTGCAGGTGCAGGACGAACGTCCCGGAGAAGTGAACAGGGGAACGTTCATGTTCCTGATCGGCTTTCTGGATCATCTCTACTGGATCATCGGAGGCGTGGCCGGTGCGTTCGCCGGCCCGCTGCTGACCTTCAATACCAGGGGAATCGATTTCGCGATGACCGCGCTTTTTCTGGTGATTCTGACCGAGCAGTGCATGGAGAATAGAAACCGGATTCCGGCGCTGATCGGCGCCGGGGCCACATTGACGGCGATGCTGGTGTTCGGCCCGGCAAGGATGCTGATGCCCGCCATGTTCCTGATTATCGGGATATTGCTGGTGTTGCGCCGCCGTCTTGAGGCAGTGGAAACGGAGGCTGCGCAATGACCGGTTCGGCCCATGTGTTCTGGATGATCGCGGTGATGGCGACGGTGACGTTCCTGATTCGCGCGTTTCCGTTCGTGCTGTTCGGGCAGTCGCAGAAACCGCCCGATATGGTGGAGCATTTTCACTTCTCGAAAAATTCTCCGGGAGAAACTTGAACTTCATTCTGCCTCAAAAAGAGTTTGAACATCGCGAAAATGGTAGAAAAGAGATTCGAACTTACGACCTCTACTCATGACCTGTCATACGAAAAAATCAGACTGGCAGACTGTCATAAAATCCCTATTTTTTCTGACAAGAGCGAAAATCCTCACGCGCGCGTAACGGGGGTGCATAAATTTCTCACGTTCACGCCGCCATCGGTTCCCGTCGATAACCGTGAAGCAAGCCACCAAGAAATGAAACCTCTCTGACCGGGGCATTCATATCCTGCGGATACGGTTTGACCATTTTGCCGCCAAGCCCGGCATGGGGACGATAATGGTTCCAGTATTCAAGATATTCCTTGACCGCCAGGTGGAGGAGCTGCTGGTGGATCCTGCGATCGACATCGTCCTGAATCTGACCACACCGCAGTCGCACACGGAGATCGACCGCCGGGCGCTGGAGGCGGGGAAACATGTCTATTCGGAGAAGCCGTTCGGCCTCGACCGGGAGTCCGGAAAGGAGATTCTCGAACTGGCGGAGCGGAACCATTTGCGCACCGGCTGTGCGCCGGACACCTTTCTCGGCGGCGGCCACCAGACCTGCCGCAAGCTGATCGACGACGGACTCATCGGCAAGGTGGTGGCCGGAACCGCCTTCATGCTCTGTCATGGGCATGAATCCTGGCATCCCGCTCCGGCCTTCTACTACCTCAAGGGGGGCGGACCGCTTTTCGACATGGGGCCGTACTACATTACGGCGCTGGTCAACATGCTCGGTCCGGTCCGCAAGGTGGTTTCGGTCAACACCCGCTCGACCGACTGCCGGACGGGGATCAAGGTCAACGTGAACAAAACCTTCCCGGTGGAGGTCGATACCCACATCGCCGCGATTCTGGAGTTCGTCTCCGGCGCGGTCATCACGCTGATTACCAGTTTCGACGTCTGGAAGCACAGCTCCTATTGCGACATCGAACTTTACGGCACGGAGGGGGCGCTGCACATCCCCGACCCGAACACCTTCAACGGCGGAATCCGCTTCTTCAAGGCAGGACTTTGCGCCGACTGGGCGATGGCGGACAACCCCTTCCTGTACAACGACAACATGCGAAGCCTGGGGCTGGCCGACATGGCGAAGGGAATCGAGACGAAGCGGCCGCACCGCTGTTCCGGCGCATTGGCGTACCATGTGCTCGACGTGATGTGTTCGATCATCGAAGCGGGGCGGGAGGAGCGGGCCGTCATGCTCGAAAGCAGCTGTGACCGTCCGGCGCCGCTGCCGCTCGGATTGACCTTCGGTGAACTGGATTGATTCAATAAGGCATCCGGAATAAAAACAGGAGATGGAAAAATGAAACGGGCATTGATTTTCCGCGGCGGCTGGAGTGGGCATGAACCGGTGCAGACTTCGGATCTGGTGGCGGGAGAGCTGCGGAAACGCGGCATGGAGGTGGAGATTTTCGATCAGCAGGAGTGCCTGCTTCAGCCGGAACTGGAGACGAAGTACGATCTCATCCTTCCGGTCTGGACGATGGGCACGCTGATTCCGGAGGGGAGCGCCGCGCTGCGGAAGGCGGTTCTGAACGGCGTCGGGCTGGCGGGCTGGCACGGCGGCATGTGCGACGCGTTCCGGCAGGATACGGAGTATCAGTTCATGACCGGCGGACAGTGGGTGGCGCATCCGGGGAACGTGATCGATTACCGGGTGGAGATCACCGGTCATGATCCGATCGTCGACGGCATCGGCGACTTCGACATGCACAGCGAACAGTATTACATGCAGGTCGATCCCGGCAATGAGGTGCTGGCGGTCACCCGGTTCAACGGCGCAGTCTGTCCCTGGATCGACGGCACGGTCATGCCGGTGGTCTGGAAGCGCCGTTACGGAAAAGGAAAGGTGTTCTACTCCTCGCTCGGACACGTCGCGGAGGATTTCCGCCGGTCGCCGCAGAGCCTGGAGATCATGGTGCGCGGCGCCCTCTGGGCGGCAAGGTAACCCGCCCGGGCAGAGGAAAGGGCGGCGGAATCGGAGTGTGTTCCGGTTCCGCCGGCATCCTCCCCGGGCAGGGAGCTTATTTCCCCGACGCTGCGGAATCTTTCCGCATCGAATTGGTCTCCGCTTCTATCTGCTTCATGTGCGCCAGGTCGGCGGTTGAGACGTGTCCTTCCACGCGGCCGTCGTCGAGGACGTCGTTCTCTCTCGCCTCCAGATCGCGGAACAGCCGGAACAGATCCTTCGTTCCGCAGATTCCGAACCAGAAGGTGGAGATGATGCCGATGAGTCCCGCCACCAGCAGATTCTTGAGGAAGAAATAGTGCCCCCACCACTCCAGCGGCCAGGGGGTGAATTTATTCCATACCACCACCGCCAGAAAACAGAGTCCAAAGGCGTAGCCGAAGGAGTAGAGGAAGACCGACCAGGCGAGAATTTTATCCCCGCGGCTGTACTGGCTGTCGATGCCGAGAATCTTCAGCAGGAAAAATTGCCGGATCGACCGGAGAGAACTCTTTTCGACTACTTTGCCGGAATCACTGTAGATTCCGCGATGAAGCATCCGATCCATGTTGAACGGCTCCCGGCAGGTGAGAAGAGAGATCACGACATACAGCAGTACCGTCGTCACGATGGCGAGAAAGCTGATTTCAGCCGAGTTGATCGGGAACTTGTGCGCATCCATCGTCCAGACGATGTAGGGGTGGAACGGCGAAGAGAGGTCGTAGAGGACTTTTCCTACCGCATCGACCAGATTCAGCCGCTGCAGCAGCGGATAGAGATGGGAGGCCCAGAACTGCTGGGCCAGAATTCCGGAAAGCGCAATGACGGCTCCGCTAACGAGCGCCGCATAGGCTCCGGCGGTGGTGCCGCGTTTCCAGTACAGCCCGAGCGTGATCACCACGCCCGCGCCGGCCCAGATGGCTCCGGTGATGGTAAAAAACATGAGAATGTAGTCGATCTGAGCGAAAAACAGACTGAAGAGGAAGGCGAAGAGACAGACCCCGGTGATGGCGTAACGCAGGGCCCGGATCTGTTCCGCCGGCGTGAATGCCTTCCGGCGGAGCGGTACGATGAAGTCCTGCACCAGAATGCTGCCCCAGGAGTGCATATAAGTGGTGTCGGTGGAGACCATGAGAAAGATCATGAGTGCGCAGAAGATTCCCGTGATGCCCATGGGGAGAATGTCCCGGATGGCGACCGGAACGAGCATCTGGCCGTAGATCGTGCGGAATGACTGGACGCTTTTTTTGAGTTCCGGAACGCGGTTCAGCTCCGCCGTCGTCGCCTTGATGTAGGGATCGGCGTTCTCTTTTTCAAACTCCTCGTGGCAGGTGTAGCTCCCGCTGTACTGTGTGCGGATCGGGATATTCTCATAGATGGTTTTCAATTTCGCGCGGGTCGCGTCATATTTCGGCTCCGGCATGATGTCATCCAGCGTTTTGGAGGCCAGTTGAACGCGCAGATTGCGGGACTCTCCGGCGAAATCCCGATGGTTGATATAGGTCAGCGCCACCACCGCCAGCAGGATGAAGATCATCGAACTGAAGCCGCCGCGCCAGGTGCCCAGCAAACCGCCCATCTTCGCTTCGTGGGGGGATTTCGCCGCGCCGTTGTAGCCCATCGTTCCGCCCCAGGACATGCGGTTGAAAAACATTCCGCAGATGCCGACGAAGATGTAGAAGAGATTGAAGTCCCGCAGATGATCCACATCGAAGGCGTTGAGAAAACTCTCGTGCGGCGCCCGCGCCATCAGCACCGGCATCATTTCGTCGCTCCAGGAGAATCGGTAGAGAATGTAGGCGACGACGATGACGTACATCGGGTAACTGAGCAGCCCCTGGACGCAGTCCGTGACCATGATGGTGACCTGTCCGCCGGCAAGGGCGATCCACAGAGCCAGACCGAGAAACACGGCCATGACCAGAGCGAAGACCGGGCAATGCCATCCGAAGAGATTGAGAAAGACGGGCAGGTCGAGAAAATAGATCAGAAACCTCGCCCCCACCGCGGGAAAGATCGCATAGTTGATGATTCCGGAAATGAACTGGATGACCGACGCGGTCACCCGCAGGGATTTGCTGTACCTGATCTCGAAAAACTGCCCCATCGTCATACATCTGGTCTCCCGGAAACGGTAGGTGCAGAATCCGACCAGGCTTAACACCAGACTGATCGGGAGCGACAGCGTTCCCCAGAAGGAGACTGCGAATCCGCAGTTGTAATACATCTCCAGCAGGGCGACTGCGCTGATCAGCCCCATGGCGGCCTCGCCGCTGGCGACGGAAACCACGTAGCGGCCCGCAACCCGGCCGGCGGAGAGAAAGTCCGCAACGCCTTTCACATACTTCTGCGTCCTGAGTGCGGCATAGATCACCACGAGAATGGGAATCCAGATGATGAGCCAGTCCAGAAAAAACATGAAACAATCTCCTGTCGAATGAATTCCGCCGGGGCGTCACGGGGAGGGGGGCTCGGACGCCGCAGACGGAAATTCCGTTTTTTTGAATGGGGTCATCTCACTGATTTTCCAGGAGGAAATATTCCGCCGTGCCTCCGTCGATCACGAAGGGAATGCCGCGGGCGAGCTCTTCCCGGGTATAATTCCCTGTCGGCCTGCGGTCGATCAGGTTGATGATCCGGATCTTCCCGCCGAGGGCGGGATAGATTGCAGTGTCCAGCTGCAGGAGGGTCTCCTGTTTCTTCCGGGTATCGTTGTTCAGCACAACGAGATTTCTCGACGGGTACGCATACGGCTGAATCGCCGGATTGCCGGAGTAGAGCCGGTACAGCTCTTTCTCCCGCCCCGCCGCCCGGAAGATGGCGCGTTTGATGAGATCGTCATATTCCGGATCGTTACTCTGAAACGAAAGGTAGACGCTGCGTCCCCGGCCATACCTGTTTTCGCCGAACAGCGGCCGGACGGGATTTTTTCCGTCCGCGGAAGCCAGCAGCGTGAAGGTCGGCGCGGGCAGGATGTTGCGGTCGCACCGGAATGGTTCCCCGGAGAAACTTCCCGGAATGGATCTGGCCAGAAAGGCCTCTCCGGCGGCCGTCGGATTCAACGTGTTTCCGCCCGGGCCCGGAACGTATTCGAAACCGAGTACATCGGCCAGCTGGTTTTTTCCCTGATAATCCGCGGCACTGCCGCAGCCGAGGAAGCCGCCGCCGTTCTTGACGAAGTTGCGGATGTTGGCGGCCAGCCGGGGATCCCGCCAGCTCTCCGTTCCCACCCAGGCGCTCCCCCGGTCGCCGTAATTGAGCAGGACCGCGGCATCTTCCGGCACGCCGTTTTCCGCAATTTCCCGAAGACTGATCCACTTCATGTTGACCGGGATGTCGGTGAAATGACGGAGGAACGGATCCCGCCAGGGGCGCCATGAATATTGTCTGCCCCACTCGTTGATGACGTAAACGTTGAGGTCATGGGTGAAAATCTTCTGATCGTGCATATATTTGTACATCAGCAGAAATTCTTCATTGATCCGCTGGAACATGCGCATGTACAGATCCTGCGTCGCCGCATCGCCGTAGGCAAACACCGGACCGAATTCGGCGAAATAGTGCATGTCGCGAATCCGGAAAAGTTCGCCCCGCCGGTTTCTCTGCCAGTTGTCCAGAATTTTGGCGATGGAGTCGGGACGGTTGACCATGTGGGCGAAAAGCCACTCCAGCCGCCCGGAGGTCAGGGCCTTCCCGTTCTGTTCGGTCATGGAACGGACATCGACCGCGTCCTGAAGCGGCCGTGCGATGGACTGGATTCCGGTTTTCTCAAATGCATCGAGATCCGGTTCGAAACCGAGGTGTTTATCGCCCCAGTAGAACTGGTACATCATGCCGTTCTGACGGGCGATGTCGGCAACTCTCTTCATGAATCCGGTGACCAGATGCTGATTGAACCGCATCCACGCCCGGATTTCCGGCGTCGGGGTGTAGTTGATCGCCGGGCCGTCCAGCGAGGCGAACAGCATGGCCGGACGGAATTTCATCCCGGAAAATTCTTCAAATGCCTTCTGCGCCGCCGGATTGGCGTTGCAGCCGTTGTATCCCCAGAATTCCCACCATTTCATCCGTTTGCCGGTGAAATAGTGGAAACAGCCGTCCATGTGGTGAAAGAGGATTTTTCCCTGATTCTCCCTGCAGAATTTCTCCCAGTCGGCCAAGTAGCGGGCGACCTGTTCTTCGGATTGCAGCGAGAGATTCAGACCGGTCCCGTGACGGGCGAAGTAGTAGACCGCATAGCGGTGCCCGGGGATGGTGTTCTTCACGGTGACGGTGTATTTCTCCCGGTCCAGGGTCCAGCCGGATTCCGCCGGAACATCTGTTTTCGTGGTTTCATCCCGCACCTGCCAGTATTGATAAGGGTTGTAATAGAGGTTGGCATGGGGATCTCTGACCGAAAGCTGCAGCTCCCCGCCGGAGGCAACCTGATCGGAAAAACTGTAGCCTGCTTCCTGGCATTCCGGATGCTGCCGCAGCCACTGCTGGATCACCGCGTT
>NZ_DBEXAY010000068.1:0-8321 GCF_048170485.1 Victivallis sp.
CTTTATCTGGATGGGTTCCTATGACATCCCGTGTCATAGCTGTCGTGGTATAAATATAGTGTTGTTAAGAGAACGACAACAAAAAACAGGAGGACATCATGGTATCAAATTTTAATCGGGAATGGCTTGGAAAGCAGAGAAGACAACCGGAAGATGAGCGAAAGAAAATGCAGGAGGCATTCGAACGCGCTCACAACTCGAAAGAATGGGGGATGATCTGCATGATTCACGAGGTGGACGGATTTCTGGACATCGTCATCCGCGATGAACAGAAGCCCGGCCTTCGGTGCCTGTGCGGCGTCTGCTGGAACAAAACTTACCTGACTCCTGAACAGCTCGCGTGGATCCAGGAAAAATTGTGCGAGCTGAAACGGAAAAATTCCGAAAATCCGTCCTCGTCGTCGAAAACATCGTGTCCCGGTAAACGTACCTACAATTGGGGGTGCATTGATTCACGGAGCTGCTGGGATGGAGAGATTTCCGCCTCATCTCCGGAGGAGGCGGAACGCGTGTTGCGCCAGAAGTATGGTTGTGAGGGAACCATCACGGTTTTTTACGGATAGTTTGCGGTGTGAGAGATTGCTGGAAGAAAAGAAAAAATTCCATCTCCGCTCGAAGTATGACATCCGGTGGCAGAGGTGGTGGCGTATAATAAACGGCGGAAGGAGATTTTCGGAAAGATGAACAAACGGGTTTCAGAACTGTATCAGGCCATGCTGGAGGAGGTGCATGGCCAGTTGAAGACGGCCGAGAGTCTTTTCCTCCGCATGTCGGATCTGGTTCTGGAGCTGATGCATTCAGAATCCCCGCCGGAAGCGAAAATCCGGGAACTCCGGAAACTGGATCAACAGCACCGGGAACTCCTTTCGGAAATTATGCGGGAACTGAGTCTGATCTATCCGGGCAGGATCGAACTCTATCCGCCGGCAGAAGGAGGCTTTTTGAAAAATCTGGAGCGACGCAATGCGCAGAGCGAGGAGTTGGAGCGGATCGTCAAAACCCTTCAGAAGGAGCATGGAGTTTTAAAGGAGAAATTGTTGCAGGACAAGGAAAAAAAAAGGAGAGTTGAAATGGAAAACATGGATTGCAAAACGGAGTTTGAACGGAATTTCAATGAAGCGGAACGGTTCTGTAAACGTCCGAACATTCTGGTTGCCGGTTATACCGGGTGCGGCAAAACTTCGCTGATCCGCACAATTCTCGGCAGTGAAATCGTTCCGGCGGAAGGTGTCGGCAACTCCCGCCCGTGCCGGATCGAATTCGACTGTTATGAGAATGAAGAGATCCGGCTGTGGGACTCGCGCGGCCTCGAACTCGGCGAAAAAGAGGCGGATTTCCGGGAGCAGATGAGAGAGTTCGTCGCGGAGCGTCAGGACGATACGAATGTGGAGGAACACATCCACCTCGTCTGGTATCTGATTCAGGGAAACGGCGCGCGGGTGACCGATTGCGACCTGGCGCTGCTCCGGGAGATCTTCACACCTGACAACGTGATCGCCGTACTCAGCAAGAAGGACATCACCCGTCCGGCGCAGGCCGAAGCGATCCGCAAGGTGTTGCTGGATGCGGGGATTCCGAAGGAGCGTATCGTCGAAGTTTCCGATGCCGAAGGCGGCGGGACCGGTTGCCATGAACTGGTTGCTCGGAGTCTCCAGATGCTCCCGGAGGCCTACCGGGACGCATTTCTCGCTGCCCAGCAGATCGACCGCGAAGCGAAGGCGGCTAAACTCGCCGAAAAAAACGAAACCGCACGCACGATCATTAACGATGCCGCGCAGGAAGCCGCGCAGGTGGCGGAAGTTCCGGTGGAACATTCGGAGAACTCCCCGCTCATTCCGATCGGAATTGCAATGGCGGCGCACCTCGCTTCGCTCTACGGCCTGCGTGAACGGAAACTGCATGACGAGGCGGTGGAGTTCGTCAAATCGGTTTTTGCGGCTTCGCCTGAGACGGTTCCGTGGTATGAATCCTCCGCTGTCATCGGCGCGGAGGCGGCGCGCCGTCTCGTGGAGACGCTCGGCAACTGGTTTCACAACAATTTTGAAGCGTATGCGCTGGCGAAGATCAAGGGCTTACCGAAGCCGTCGATTGGCTTCGATCTCGAACTTTTCAAGGAATTTTATCAACTCAGCAAAAGGAGAATGAAGATGAAACCGAATATTCTGGTCTGCGGCAAAACCGGCGTGGGAAAAACCTCGCTGATCCAGGCGGTGACGCACCGCGGCGTGGTTCCGGACAGCGCTATCGGCGACGGCAAGCCGCTGACCGTCGGGTTTCAGGTATACGAAACCGAAATCGCGAACTTCGTCGATTCCGAGGGGATGAATCCGGGAACTCAGACAGTGGATGAGTACGCTGACTTCATTCTGGACGAACTTCTTACACGTCTTGACGCCGACAGCGAAGAGCGGCTCATCCACAACATCTGGTATTGCATCGACGGTTCCGGCGCACGGATTCAGGATACCGATGCAAAACTCATCAAGACCTTCAGCGACAAGGTGATTCTGGTTGTCACCAAGTGCGAACTCATGCGCAAAGAACAGGTCGAATCGATGATGAATACCTTGCTCGATCTGATCGATCGCGACCGGATTGTGCTGGTTTCCGCCGAAAACCGGACTGGACTCAAACAGTTGATTGCGAAGGCGGAGTCGATGAGTGAAGCGGCCATGGGCCACGCCGCGGAAGAGTTGGATGCATTCCGCAAGCGCTGGGACGATTACTACGCGAATATGCGCCGGGTCTGGACGGAGAGCGTCAGTTCCGAGGCGGACAGCTACATCAACTGGGCCGCCGGCCGCGCCGCCGCCATCGCGCTGGTGCCGCTGCCGCTGGCCGACGTCGCCCCATTGATTGCGAATGAGGTCTACATGCTCTACAAACTTGCCGAACTCTACGGCATCGCGGCGGACAACACGGTCATCACGATGTTGCTCGGCTGTGCGGGCGGTTCGATCGCGGGCAAGGTCGGAGCCAGTTTCCTGCCGTTCCTGAAAGTTCCGATTGCGGCGGCGGTCACCTACGGCGTCGGCAAGGCGGCGAAAGCCTATTTCGAATCGGATATGACGATGAATGAGGAAGAGCTCCGGCGGGAATTCCTAGCCGGGGAACGCGAAGCGAAAAAGAAGGATTGGAAGCAAAGTGATCGGTAACAGTTCCATCGGCTTGTTCGATCATCTGTGGCCGAAGTGGCGTCTATTCCGGCGCCCTCCGCAGACGGGGCGCGGCTGGCTGGCTCTCGCCGCGCCGGAGAAGGCGGGGCCGGTCACCGTCTACGACCGGCAGGGAGATCCGCTGAAGCTTTCCGCGGCGGAGAAGGTTGCACAGGGCGGCGGCGGCACCGTCTACCGGTTCCGGGCGAACGATCAGATCCTGATCAAACTCTGCAAGCCTGATTCGGTTCCCGGCCGAAAGATTCAGGCGATGCTGGAGCTGGAGGAGTGCCGCAATGCGCCGTTTCTCGCGTGGCCGCTGATGCCGGTTTTCGACCGGAACCGGCTCATCACCGGTTTTGCCATGCGGAAGTGTTCCGGGCGGACACTGCGGGCACTGTACGCACCGTTTCAGGTGAAACGGTTCTTCCCCGGCTGGGATAAACTCCAGCTCGCGCAAGTCGCGTTGAATCTGGTCAACGGCGTTCAGTTGTTAGCCCGGCAGGGTGTGCTGATCAGCGACTTCAATCCGGATAACTTTCTGGTGGACCGGCATGGGAAAGTTCAGTTCATCGACTGTGACAGCTTCCAGATTGCCGGGAAGGATGGGAAAAGTTACCTGTCGAAAAACTTCATGCCGGAATTTGCCGCGCCGGAACTGCTTTTGCATCAAGAGAATTTTAAACGCGGACGCACGCCGGAACAGATCCGGTTCAGCCTGGCGATCGTCGTTTACATGATTCTGCTGAGCGGACTTCATCCTTTCGCCTATTGCGGCGGAAGCGATCCGGCGACCAACCTGAAGACGGGGAAGTGTCCGCTCGACACGAGAACGAGGATCCGGTTCCCGGTGAGCTGGACGAAATCGGTGAGCTACCTGCCGGACAGCTTACGCGAGCTCTTCCGGCGGATGTTCGTTGACGGTTACAACGAACCGCTGCGGCGCCCCGGAATCGGGGAACTGAAGCAGGAGCTGGAACAGTATGTCGCATTTCTGCGAAAATGCGGAATCACCAGTCAACATCGGGCAATTCTGCCCACAACCTCAAGGAGGAAAAAGAAATGAGTTATGCGGAAGATCGAAATCTCGACGTCACGAATCCCGCGCCACGTTGCCCTGTGGTACTGCTGCTGGATGTTTCCGGCAGCATGGAGGGCGAACCGCTCAAAGAGCTTAATGCCGGAGTGCAGCAGTTTTTCCGGGAGACCAGCGACGACGAAACCGCCAGCATGAGTGTTGAGGCGGAAGTCATCACCTACGGAGACGAAGTTCAAATTGCGGTTCCGTTTTCGCCGATTCACGAAGCAGTCGTTCCGACGCTGGAGAGCAACGGCTGGACGCCGATGGGAGAAGCGCTCCGACTGGCGTCGAAAGAACTCGCCGCCCGCCGCCGTCTCTATAAAAATCAGGGGATCGCCTCCTATAAGCCTTGGGTAATCCTGATGACCGACGGCATGCCGAACGACGACTGGCAGAAGGCGGCCGAGGAGATGAAGGCCCAGGGCGAACAGCGCAAAATCACCTATATCGGCATCGGAATCGGCGAGAAAGCCGACTTCGATACATTGCGCGAAATCCTGCCGGCGCAGCCCGGTCCGGTGAAACTGAAGGGGCTCTGTTTCAAGGAGTTCTTCCGCTGGCTCACCGACTCGCTCAAGAGCGTCTCCGCCAGCAGCGTCGCCGAGCAGGACAACATTACGCTTGGTACCGTCAACAGCTGGGCGGATCTTGCGGGAATGGAGGAACCGTAATGGTCAACGGGTTTGCCGTATCGGTTCCCGGCAACGGACACATTCGCAGGGAACTGCCCTGCCAAGATGCCTCCGGGATATGGTTTGTGCCGCGTCCAGTCGCCATTGTGTGCGACGGGCGCGGCAGTGCCCGGCTCTCGCAACTCGGAGCACAGGCTGCGGTTCGAGCGTTCCGAAGCCAGTGTGCCGTGCTTGATGGCATGCTTGCACAATGCCTGGACGCCAAACGCCGCCGACATGGCATCTGGCGTCATTTCTGTCGATTGATGATCCGTACACTCGTACAACCGAAGCTTGAGCTTGCCGAACAATACGGACTGCCCGAAAAAGAGTTTGATTTCACGGTAGTGTTTGCCGTCTGCGGCCGTTACAGACATGGCGTTTTCCAGCTTGGAGACGGTGCGATCACCGTGCGGGGAAACGGGATGTGTCGAACGGTGTTCCGGCCGGACAAGGGAGAATTCGACAATATGACTTCTTTTCTCAGACCCGGCGATGAAAAAAGTGACCGCTTCCGGGAACGGTTGATCGACGCCTCAGAGATCAATGGGATCGCACTCACCAGCGACGGTCCGGAACATCTGATGTTCGAGCTGCCGGCGATGAGACCCGGGCCGGTATTCGACGCCATGTTTGACGATCTCGCCTCCGGAAAGCTGACGCGGCAGGATCTGCTCGATTATCTGACCGGAGTCCGCTGGACATATGATCCGCGCGGAGCAGACGATCGGAGCATTGCCATTCTCAACCCGCAGGTGGTAATATGAATCTTCTCAGAGAAACAGTAATCAGTTCCGAACAGTTCCAGAAGGAGTGTCAAGGTACATATTTCAAACTCTATTACATTTTTGATGTGCTCAATTT
Organism: Victivallis sp.; assembly: GCF_048170485.1. Taxonomy (NCBI): domain Bacteria; kingdom Pseudomonadati; phylum Lentisphaerota; class Lentisphaeria; order Victivallales; family Victivallaceae; genus Victivallis; species Victivallis sp. The sequence continues at coordinate 5,772 of NZ_DBEXAY010000068.1, forward strand.
ACTCTGTCTGCAAGGACAACTGGATCGGGTACCGCTGATGTTGAATTTGGATCGACAGGGAAAACGGGTGCTCGCTTCAGCCAATTTCTTAAAGACTCCGCGACAGCGGAAACCGTTCTGTTTCATTGAAATCCGCCTGATCCCCTGTGCGGCGCTTTCCACCGGTTGCTTTCTCGGGGTGATGCTGCATGAAATGAACCATATCTGGGATTTTCAGCATGCGCGGCCGGCGAAACATGATAAAGAGTTTTACGATCGTATGTCAGGGGTTGGATACAACGACAAACAGATGACGTTTCAGGAAAACAGTCTTTTTGCGCAATCGATAGACTTCATTTTCCGGCAGCAGCTTCAGTTGAGAGACGGGTTGAATATGCTGTGCTCATACCCCGGCTCCAAACCAGACTGGGATGAGATTCAGTTTTATCGAACTTATCTCGAACGTGTCCTCTCTTTGAAGCGTCGGCCCCCCGCGACCTCCCGGGTGACAGACCTATGGGGGATAGACCGGGAAACGGAACAAGAAAAAAATCATCGAAAAGCAATTTTACGAAAGGAGAACATAAGATGAGTACAATAATGGCTTTTCCGGAGACGCTTACCGCCTGGATGACTCCGACCGCGGTTGCCCGGAAGCAGGTCGATGACCTGATCAAACGGGAACAGAATGCCATAACAGAATTCCGAAGGGGGAGACGCGACCGCAACGCGATGCCGCCGGTGCCTGCCGGAGATATTTTCGTCTGGTTCGATCAGGCCGGTTACGGCAATGGCGGCAAGGGATTTTACTATGTGCGCTTTCATTCGGGCAGAGCGTGGCATTGTACCGCGTATGACCAGCCCGCGCTGATCGTCAAGAAGTCGAAGTTGCGTCCGGACCAGATCGCTTTCATGGAGCGTAAATGCCGTGAAACAGAAGAAGAGGAGCAGCAAACTCCGGAACAGCAGAAGTTTGATTTCCGTTCGGAATATGATAGAGAACAACAATGGAAAAGACACAGGATATCGAGTTGACGGAGTACCTGCGCCGGTGCGATTTCTCCCGTCTGACTGCACGGGAGTGGCGCCGGGTCGGACCACATACGCTGGGGGTAATTCTTTCTCACCGCCCGGAACTGTATGAAACATGCCGCAACTGGATCAAGTTGCTTCCGGAGAGCTGGGCGGAACTCTTGCGGGTTCGTCCGGAACTCGCAGCGACGTGCGATTGCTGGGGGAATTTTTCAGCGGTGGAACTTGTACGAATTCTGAAAAAGCAGCCGCAGCTTGCGCGGTATGTTCTGAATTGGCAGGTGCTGAATGAATCGGCGTGGGAGCTGTTGCTGCTGTTCCGTCCGGAACTGGAGGTATACTGTCCGTACTGGATGGACTTCCATCTGGCGGTGCCATGGATCGGCGAAAGCATGATTGCCGTCCACAGTGACAACGTGAAAAAGTTGCAGCGCAACGTGCCTTGGATTCCGGCGATAACAGAAAATAAACAATAAACTGTTTTGATTTTCAACAACCATCATCGGATGGTAAAATAAATTCGAAAGGAAAATGAAAAATGAGAATCGTCTGTCCCCAATGCCATTCCAGCGAACTTCGGGTGTTCAATCATAACCTGGTGTGCAACAGATGTCTTTTGGAGTTCAATCCGAAGTGTCCCAACTGCAACGAGGGGGAATTGCTGACCCGCGACGATGAGCATTGGGAATGTTCCTTCTGCTCCTGGGAGGCTGACACAGAAGATTTCAATCTGCCGGCTCCGGAAACGATGCAGTACATCAACAGGTCCCGTTCGCGTTCCGGCTCAAGGGAAAGCGGAGGCGGCTCATTCTGGGGGGATCTTCTGAGTTCGATCGGCTCAAGCATTATGGAGGAAATCAACAAGGCGGGGAAGAAATAACTGTCATGAAACTGCAGATATTCCCATGGCGGAGTGTGGTGCCGATCGTTTGCCTGATGGTCGGGTTGGGAACCGGTCATCTGCTGACGCGAAGTTACACAGTAGAATCCGCGTTGAAACAGGCCCGGGCCGAATGTGAACGGCAACTCTATGGCAATGCGGATTTCAGTCAATGGCATCTGAACATGTGTTCTTCGTTTCTGCGGCGATTGGCGGAGATGGAACTCGCCTGGCGACGGCTTGAAATAGAGAACAGCCGAAACTATTGCGAATTCGAGAAGGATTATATGCAATGGAGCTGCGAGTGGGATCAGAAGCTGAAGGAAGATTTGAAAACTCCATCGGAATTCGAAGGTGGCTCGATGGCGATGATGGATGCTGCGTTGCGGCAGTACGGTCTGCTCTGCGGCCAGTTGGAAGAACTGGAAACGAAATGGGAAAGTCGAATCCGTTGATTTGATATGACATGCGGTGTCATGGGTGCAGCATCATATTAAGTGTGTAGAGAATAGCGCTGAAGAAAGATACCATGTATAGGTGACAAGCAATTGTCGGAGTAGAAAAGAACTCCTTTGTCGAGTAACTTTGGAAATTTACTCAAACCAAATTACCGAAAAAGGAGCTCAAAAATGCAGAGAAAAGGTAGTGCCATTCGCAGT
>NZ_DBEXAY010000069.1:0-12061 GCF_048170485.1 Victivallis sp.
TGGAAGGAGGTTCACACAAAAAAAATCGATTTTTTACGGCTTTTTTGAAAAAAAAGTCGTACTGGATGTGTCAAGATGGGCTTGGCACATGAGAAAAAGAGTTATTTACAGGAAAAAGCCAATCTTTTTGAAATTGGCTCTATATACATAAGCATGAATGAAAAAGAATGGAGAAAAGTTGCCGCCCCGGCCGCCCCGCAACGGCAGAGTCATAATTCGCGTGACTGCCCCGATATTTTTCTTCTGCCACGCGGAAGCCGGAACTCCCTGCCGGAGCGGAAGGGCTTGCCGGCACGATAATTCGTGGTATATTATTGGAAAGTGATTGAAAATAGAAGTTAGCTATTGATTTTCATGAAATAGACTGCTATATTAAATATTTTATGAGTTCCGTAAGCCGGATGAGTAAAATGTGCAGTAAACGCTTTTGGTTCCGTATCCTGATTTTAATGATTTTGTTCGCGGCTTCCGCCCTGGCCGTCAGCCTCTATTACAACTGCTGGTCATGGGAGGAGGGGGGATGCCGCATCCCGTTGCTGGCTTCTCTGGTGTTCGTGGTCTGGCCGCTCGCCTATTTCGTGCTGATCGCCGTCGGCCGTTACATCTTTTACCGCGAAACGCCGGTGCTGCCGCCGGAGGAGCTCCCGCGCTGTACCGTCATCATGCCCGCATACAACGAGGGGCAGCATGTGTTTGACGCACTTTCAAGCATCTGTGCATCCGACTATCCGGCGGAGAAACTGGAGCTGATCGCCGTCAATGACGGCAGCATTGACGATACGCTGCTGTGGATCAACCGTGCCGCGGAGAAATTTCCGGGGCGGATCCGGGTGGTGGACTTCAAGCAGAATGTCGGCAAACGGTTTGCTCTCTATACCGGGTTCCGGATGGGCACCGGTGACGTGTTCGTCACCATCGACAGCGATTCGCAGGTGGTGCCTGATGCCCTCGCAAAAATGGTTTCCCCGATCGTCCGAGACAGCCGCGTCGGAGCGGTTTCCGGCAACGTCCGGGTCGCCAATTCCGAGGGGGCGTTCCCGGCGATGATCGACTCCGGATTCACCTTTGCCTTCGACTTCATCCGGGCCGGACAGAGCGTCTGGGGCAGCGTCTTCTGCACGCCGGGTGCGCTGAGCGCCTACCGCCGGGAGACCGTCCTGCCGCTGCTCGACGAGTGGCGCGACCAGAAGTTCATGGGCCGTCCCTCCGGAATCGGCGAGGACCGCGCACTCACCAATCTGGTGTTGCGGGCAGGGAAATGGGTCACGCTCCAGCGCAGCGCCCTTCTCTACACCAATGTGCCGGAAACCTACAAGAGCATCTGCCGCATGCTGTTGCGCTGGGAGCGGAGCAACATCCGTGAAAACTTCGAGATGTACCGCTTCATCTTCCGCAATTTCGACTGGCGCGATGCGCGGCGCTGGTTCATGCTGTTCACGCTGCTGGAGTACTCATCGATGACGCTGCTGCCCGGGGTGATGATCGGATTCTCGCTCTACAACATTGTGCTGACGGATGGTGCCGTGCTCTTCATCACCGGCGCGGTGGCGCTGCTCTGGGCGTCGCTGCCGGCCGCGATCAATTTGCACCGCAACTCCACGAAACTGGTCTGGTTCAGTTTCGTCTACGGGATCGTCCACGCTCTGACGCTCTTCTGGGTGGTGCCCTATGCTCTGGTGACGGTGGGCAACTCCCGCTGGCTGACCCGGATCGGAGCCAATTCCGCCGGGAAATTCTGACGCGGGCCATCCGGGGAAATCTCCTCAAAAAAAGAGTTTTGCGACCGGTGCAGTTTGCAAAGAGAGAAAGTGCCGGTTATATTAAAGGAATGTTGGTTCATTAAACGGCCGGATTCCCCGGCCCAATTTATGACAGGAGCAGAAAAAATGCAGAACATGGAAATTCTCCACGACAGTGACGCCGATTTCGGCGTGCTCAACGGGAAAACAATCGCCGTCATCGGCTACGGCGCTCAGGGCCGCGCCCAGGCGCTTTGCATGCGCGATTCCGGGCTCAATGTCATCATCGGCATCCGTCCGGGCAAATCCAAGGACGCCGCCGACCAGGACGGTTTCGAGACCCTGACCGTCACCGAGGCCGCCAAGCGTGCCGACATCATCCACATCCTGCTGCCGGATGAGCTGCACGGCATCATCTATGATGCGGAAATCGCTCCGGTCGTGACCGCGGGCAAGACGCTCTCCTTCTCCCACGGCTTCAGCATCGTCTTCGGCGAAATCAAACCGCCGAAGGATGTCGACGTCATCATGATCGCCCCGAAGAGCCCTGGAACCGAGGAGCGCAAGCGCTTCGTCGAAGGCTTCGGCGTGCCCGGTCTGATCGCGGTCAAGCAGAACTACTCCGGCAAGGCCCGCGAGGTCGCTCTGGCGATCGCCAAGGCCGAGGGGCTGACCCGCGCCGGCGTGCTCGAGTGCACCTTCGAGCAGGAGACCTATGAAGACCTCTTCGGCGAGCAGAACGTCCTCTGCGGCGGCATGGTCGACCTGATGAAGTACGGTTTCGAAACTCTGATCGAGGCGGGATATCCGCCGGAGATGGCCTACTTCGAGTGCATCCACGAGGCGAAGCTGATCGTGGACCTGATCTACGAGGGCGGCATCCAGAAGATGAACGCGGTCATCTCCAACACCGCGGAGTGGGGCGAATACGACAACGGTCCGTGGATCATCAATCCGGAAGTCAAAGCCCGGATGAAGGAATCCCTGCGCCGCATCGAATCCGGCGAATTCGCCAAGAAGTGGATGGCCGAGGCCAAGAACGGTTCGCCGAACCTCAAGGCCAAACGTGCCGCGCTGGGCGAGCATCCGGCGGAGATCGTCGGCGCCCGTATCCGCAGCCTCTTCCAGAAGAAGTAATTGCGGAAGAACGCGTCTCGCGTATGAAAAAGGATGGAATACCGGGGAAAGACGGTATGTCCATCCTTTTTTTCATCTGAAAGAAAAGGACCTGCTATGAGCCGATTTTCTCAACTGGTGTGGCGCGCCGAGGACGTGCCGGAAGAACTTCATGAGATGCTGACCGTTCTGGGCGAGGAGTATCCGATCGCCGATTTCGGCCGGGGGCTGAAGCTGAAATTCCGTCGGGTGGAGGCGGAGGAGACGCTTTCCCGGGTGACCCGCACGCCGGGGGAGGCGCTGGTGGAGTACAACTCCGTCGCGGCCGCCGCGCGCGGGGTAGGGGCGGTGCTCGCCGGACTTGACGGCGAGGAGACCACGCCGTTCCGCACGCTGGGAATCATGCTCGATGCTTCCCGCAATCTGGTCATGCGGCCGGACCACCTGAAGATGTGGTTCCGGAGGCTTGCTCTTACCGGTTATAACATGGTCATGCTCTACACCGAGGATACCTACGAACTGCCGGATGAACCCTTTTTCGGATACATGCGCGGCGGCTACACCGCCGACGAAATCCGGGAACTGGATGATTACGCCGCGCGGCTCGGCATTGAACTGATCGGCTGCATCCAGACGCTCGGGCATCTTGCCCAGATTCTCAAATGGGACGGCGCCTACGGCAAGGTGAAGGACACCGAAGAGGTCCTGCTGGTCGATGCGCCGGAGACCTACGCCCTGATCGGGAAGATGGTCCGTTTCTGGAGCGAAAATCTCCGCACCCGCCGCATTCACATCGGCATGGACGAGACCCACGATCTCGGGCGCGGCCGTTTCCTCGATCTGTTCGGCTATCAGAGCGGGTTTGAGCTCTTCAACCGCCACCTCGGGCGGGTGAATGAGATCTGCCGTGAAAACGGACTTGAGCCGATGATCTGGTCGGATATGTATTTCCGCTTCAGCAATCCGGAGCGGAACTATTATGATCTTACGCATCCGATTCCGGCGGAGGTTCAGCAGAAGATTCCGCAGAACGTCCAGCTGGTCTACTGGGATTACTACAACGAAAGTGCCGAGGTGTATGAGAAGATGATTCAGCGTCATCGCGACCTCGGCTACGAACCGCTGATGGGGTCCGGCATCTGGACCTGGTGTCGTCTCTGGTACGACCACGACCAGACCCGGCGTACGGTGGAGCCTTGCATCGCCGCCTGTCGCAAACTGAAAGTGCAGGAACTCTTCTTCACCATGTGGGGCGATGACGGCGCTTACTGCAATTTTGACTCCGCGCTGGCCGGAATCAGTTACGCCGCCGATCTCGTGTACGGCGTTTTGCCGGAGGAGACGAAGCGGATGGCGAAACGTTTCGAGGCGGTCTGCCGGAGCAGTTTCGAAGCTCACCTGCTTGCCGGAGAGCTGGAGAAACCGCTGTCGTGCGGGGAGAAGAAGTTCACGCCGCGGGCGGCGGAGCTGATCTGGGATGATCCGTTGCTCGGCATCCTCTACGACGACTACAAGCGGCGCGATCCGGAGTTCGATCTCAAACTGCTGGAGCGCTATGAGGAGATGCTGTGCCGGCTCCTGCCGTATCAGGAGGATGCCGCCGCCGGGGATTTCGAACACATCATCAACACGCTGGAACTGCTGATCCGGAAACTGGAACTGCGCGGCGCGCTCGAAGCGGCCTACGATCAGGACGACCGGATTGCGTTGCGGCAGATCGCCGTATCGATGGTTCCGGCGGCGGTTGCGGCAGTGCAGGAGTTCGAGGCGAGCTTCCGGCGGCAGTGGCTCGATTGCGGCAAGGTGTTCGGGCTGGAGGTGATCCAGCGCCGCAACGCCGGGCAGATCGCGCGGCTGGAGGAGACGGCGCTGCGGATTCGCGAATATCTGGACGACCGCATCAGCGCGATCGATGAACTGGAGGCGCGTCCTTCCGGCACCGATATCGTCAACATCTGCGGCACCATCAATTCGGTGGTGTCCGGCTCCCGGCTGGTGTGACGACGATGGCTGCGGAGGATCTTCTGTTGCAGGCTCCGGGGGAGCGGATTCTTTTTGCCGACGACTGGCGGAAGGAGCTCGCCGGTGTGCTGCCGCTTCTGCCGGATGGAACGCTCGCCGTGTTCACCGGACGCCGTTCGCTCGATGCCGGCGGCGTCTGGGCGGAATTTGCCGCCACAGCGGCGGCGGCCGGGCGGAAGGTGGTCCGCTTCTCCGAAATCGAAGCGGAGCCCTGCACCGATACGGTCGAGCGGATGGTGGAATTTCTCGCTTTGGTCTCTCCCGCCGCAGTGATCGCCATTGGCGGCGGAAGCGTGATGGATGCGGCGAAAGCGGCGCTTCTGGTGCGCGAAAGCGGGATGCCGCTCGGTGAACTTTTCGGAGTGAACCGGTATTCCACCGCACATCCGGAGGCGAAGCCCTTGCGGGTGCTCTGCATCCCCACCACCTCGGGGACCGGTTCCGAAGCCACGCCGTATTCCAACATCGTGGATCGGAAGCTCGGGGTGAAAAAGCTGATCTCCGAGTCGTTGATCGTGCCGGAGACGGCGATTGTCTCGCCGCGGCTTGCCGCGGCCATGCCGAAGGCGCTCACGCTGGCGACCGGATGTGACGCGCTGGCCCATTCGATCGAAGGGTTTCTCAACACCGGGGCGGATGCGAACGAGCCGCGGGCGAATGCGTGGGCGATGGAGAGCATCCGGCTGATTTGCGAGGCGCTGCCCGCCGTCGTGGCCGACGGTTCCAACCTGGGGGCACGCGGGGCGATGGCGCGCGCCGCGACGCTGGGCGGAATGGTGATCCGGTTCAAATCCACCGGATTGCCGCATCTGTGCAGCTTCTCCTGGTTCGGCCGTCTGGCGCACGGCATCGCCGTTGCGATGCTGCTGCCCGCTTCGTGGAACTATTATCTCGGAAACCCCGCGGTGGCGGCGCGGACGATGGAACTTGCGCCGGTTTTTCCGGGGCGGACGCCGCAGGAGGTGATCGCCTCGTTCCGCGCTTTTCTGGACCGGCTGGGCGTGCCGAAAGCGCTCCGGGAGTGCCCCGGAATCACGCCGGAACTTCTGGCGTCGACCGCGGCCTCGGCGGGGGAGAACCGGATGAAACTCGAACTTGCTCCCCGGCCGGTGCCGGTCGCGGAGTCGCGCGGAATTCTTTCCGCCCTGTTGAAACAAACGTATGAAGGAACTTTGCAATCATGGTAAATGTCATTGCGCGCAGCCGGCTTAAGAGCGGCTGTATGGAGGAGTATCTGCGGATACTCAAGGCGAACGTCCCGACGGTTCTGGCCGAGGAGGGGTGTTTGCGTTATGAGCCCTGCCTGGATGTCGATGCCGATCCGGCCAAAGGGGAGTATGTCACCATTCTGGAGAGCTGGGAGTCGCAGGCGCATCTGCAGGCGCATCTGGCGACGAAGCATATGGCCGCGTTCCGCGATGCGGTTGCGCCGCTGCGGGAGGAGAACAACGTTCTGGTGGTGACCCCCGCCTGATGACGAAGCGGAAGGGCGCCGGAGAGCTTCCGGCGCCTGTCGGCAGGGGGCTCGGCCGCGGCGAAGGTCAGTGGACGATGATCCGGATGGCGAAGCCGTGGTCGTAGAACACGCTGCCATGGACGGAGTACTGCGGAATGAATGCCGGAGAGCCATCCGCGTTGCGCGCCTGGATTTTCGAGGCGTAACAGGCGTGGACATGGCCGTGGAACACTCCGCGGATGATGTCCGCGTTTTCCGTAATCAGGCGATAGACCGCCTTGGTCCCTTGAACCTGCGAGAACGCATTGTTCTCCCGCCCGTTGAAAAAGCTGCCGGAACGGGTGTAGTGGATCACCTTGTTCCGGTGGTGCTCATCGAGAAGAAAGCCGTGCCGGGTGCACAATTCGGCATCTTTTGCCGCATCGTAGGAGCCGTCCTTCGTCCGGGGATAGGTGTTCAGATACAGGGATTCATGCTGAAAGATCAGGATGATCCACCCCTCTTTTCTGGCCCGGGCGATATCGGCGGCCAGCTTTTCCGCGATTTTGTCTTCCTTGTAATACTGGCCGTTGCGGCTGTTGTCCAGCACGACGGCCAGCACTTTCCCGGCGACGGGGGCGGAGGAGTAGACGGTGTCGTTGCGGTAGAATTTCTCAATGTATTTCCGGGCGGCGTTGATGTCGAACTCATCGCGGGGGCGGCCGGAGATGGTGTAGGTGACGTAATCGTGGTACCCCACCGCCGCCAGCAGTTTCGGGTCGCCGGAGAGGATGAGATCGCGCCACACCTCGAGGCCGCCGTGGCAGAAGAAGTCGATGTTGTCACCCAGCACCACGCTCTGGTCGAAGAAGGGGGCGAACTCCATCAGCGTCTGGGCGGACTGCGTCGCGCGGTCGATCGGATTGGCCCTGCCGCGCCGCCGGTTGGCGTACATGATCTCCACATTGTTCCGGTCCGTGTCGTTGATCGCCTTGAAATGGTTGTCCCCCCAGGTGATGATTTCCACCGGGCGATCGAATTTCTTTCCGGAATCCAGCGTGATTTCGAGCAGGGTGAGGCCGTTGCTGTTGACCACATACGCTTTTTCGCCGCCGTTGCCCTCCTCCTGCCGGAGTGCGATGGGCGTGGTGCCCGCGCGGAAGCAGGCTTCCCGGGCCTCCGCGCGGCGTCGCGGCAGCTGCTGTATGACGGAGGTGCGCCGCTCCGGCGTATAGAGAACGCGCCGAAATCCGTTGAGATCGGTGAAGGCATGAAATCCGCGCACCGCGTAGACCCGGTTGAAGTGGACCGCTTCCGGTATTATCAGAGAATACACGCCGTCGGAGTGACGGAGCTGCTCCGCGAGGAAGGATTTCCCCTTTTCCCAGGGATACTGGTAACTGCCGCCGAGGAGCAGCTCCCGGTGGCGCGTGTAGAGCTTCGGCAGCGCGATCACGCCGGATTCCCCCGGCGGAAGCGCGGCGCTTTTCCGGAGGCGGAAGCGCAGTTGCGGAGCCGGCGCGTCCACCGGTTCCACGTCGAGCAGAGTCAGATCGTTTTGCGGAAGATAATTGCAGAAAACCGCCTGAAGTTCCTGCCCGGGGGCGAGCCGGGTGCCGTTTGCGACCCCTTTTTCGGAGACGTCGGCCCAGCCCAGAAAGAGTTTCCCCGGCTGTTCCGGCGCCGGAATGGTCTGGAAATCGACGGGGAACGCGGAGACCGCCTTGAGCGTTTTCCGGTCGGCAGACAGCGAAAAGAGAGGCTGTTCCGGAAAGGTGATCTCATAACTGCCGGCCGGCAGCTGCAACTCCCTGCCGATGGAGCTGAAAAGTTTCCCATCCTCCTTGCGCCGTGCCAGAGCGTATTTCCCGTCGGCGAGCTGGAAGCGGCCGGGCTGTGAGGTGAAGGCGAGCGCGCCGTTGGCGACGGGGGTGTGAAGGATCCAGCGGCCCATGCCCGGCTCCTGTTTCAGCTCCATCCGGCCGATGGAGGAGTTCCCTTCGCAGAGAATTTGCACTCCACCGGTGATCCAGCCTATTTTGCGCTGCTGATCGGTCAGGTGCTGGATTCTGCTGTCACGCAGCCGCAGATTGATGTTGCCGGCGAAGAGCTGATCGTTGCGGGTGGAGTTGCCGAGATAGAGGGTGCCGATTTCGCTTGCTTCGAGTTCGACGGTGTTTTCCCCGGTCAGGGCGCCGAGGCGGGGATGCGCGGTGTCTCCGCCGAGATAGAGGGTGTCGATCTTCCCTTTTTTCAGGCGGAGATGTTCCGGGCGGCCTTTGACGGAGAGGTCGCCGCCGAGGGAAAGGCTCCTGCAAACGACCTGTTCCAGCGAGAGCGGCCGGGCTGCGGAAAAGAAGCCCCGGGAATCTTCGGTCTCCACCTGAACGCCGCGCAGAACGAGCGGCCCTTTGAGACGGTTTTGCGTCGCAGACCAGCGCAGGGTGCCGTTCCCGGTGCAGGTGACCGGGTTCGTGTGGTCGGGAATATCGCGGTAGTCCACCGTTCCATGCAGTTCGACGACGCCGGTTCCGTCGTCGGTCACTCCGGCCAGGGCGGCGCGGAGCGTGGCGAACGGGCGGTCGGCGGAGCCGTCGCCGTCGGTGTCGCTCCCGGAGGCGGAGACATGGACGAGCCGCCGCCTCCAGACGCCGGTGAAAACGGTATCTTTTCCGTCCACAAAGGGGTATGCCGTTCCGGGACGGTATATTTTCCCGTCATTTTCGTTTTTCCAGCCGAGGAAGCTCTGTTCCGGATTGCCCTGCGGCGCCGGCGGCAGGGCAATTTTGTCCGCGGTGGCGGCGACGGAACTCCGGTATTCCCGGACGGAGAGAGGTTCTTTTTCTCCGGGGCGGGAGAAAATGGTCACTTTCTGACGGCTTTCCGTCGGTTTTGCGGGGTCGAAGGAGGTGAAGACCAGCTCTTTCAGATAGAGTTTCTCCCCCGCGTTCAGATGCTTCCGGAAAAAGGCGAAGAGCTGGAAGTGACGCAGAACCGCTTCCCCGGAAGGGTCGAACTTGGTCAGCTTCTCCGTGTTGAACGTGGCGGTGGCCCAGCAATTGGGGAGAATTTTCTCCCGGGCGCGGATCAGACCGCTGGCCTGGCGGATGTGTTTCCCGCCTTTCTGATAGCTGATCTGCTGGTAGGCGAAAAATTTTCCGGAGGCGGCGATCTCCTCCGCTGTGGCGGAGGTCGCGTAGTAGTAGGTGAGAACCGCATACCGCGCCGCCGCGGCGGGAATACGTTCTCCGGACGGGGTGGTCATCGGCTCGCCTTTGCTGATCTGATTTCGCGCCTTCTCTCCGTCGAGCAGGTGGACGACGTTTCCTTCGAACGTCGTCGGCGGAAAGTGGTCGCCGAACCGGTAGGTGTACTGGCGGTATCCGCCGGCGCCTGCGGAGAGCAGAAAGGCGAAACTGAGCAGGCCGGTAAAAACGTAGTTCATCGTGTTTTCTCCTGTCGGGTGGTTGGGTTTGATTCAAATTCAAAACGGACATTTTCCAGTACGATGCCGCTTGCCTGCCCTTCGCCGCGGAACTGCAGGCACATGGCGTTGACGTCGCTCAGTCGGGCCTCTTTCCAGCGCAGCCGGTCGAGCGGAATGGTGACGTCGAGAAAGAAATCCGCGGAGAGTCGGCCGGGAGGCGGAAAGAAGCGTTCCAGTTCCACCGTCCTGGTCAGTCTGCGGATCTTTTTGCTCTCCGGATCGCGCCGCACCAGGTGAAACTGAAGTTTCTGCCCGCCTTTCGGGTCACCGAACCGGTCGCAGCCTCCCCGGATGCGGAAACGGATTCTGCCGCGGTCGCGTTCTTCGTCCCGCAACTTTCCGGAGAACGGCACAAAGATGCCGGACCACGGCTTGCTTCTCTCGGAAACCACCACCTCCAGACGACCGTCGGGGTGTTTCTTCAACCCGGTGTCGAACCCCCATGCCGCCGCCATCCGGAACGGGCAGCGGCGGATGTTGCTCTCCGTGTCGCAATATTCGGCGGTGATCGCCACCACCATCGCGGTGACCTCATTCCGGGCGGAGAGGAGATCGAGCCGCAGAATCTCCTTCTCCGGCTCCGGATTCTCCCAGCGCCAGAGGTAGAAGCCGCGCGAGGCGAGATTGCTCCAGGCGACGTGCGGATTGCCCGGTGTGATCCACCAGTCCCATATCTCCGTTTCACAGCGCACGGGAATGTCCAGACTGCTGCCGTCAGCGCGATGGAGACGGTAGGTCAGCGCCTCCCTGCCTCGGGTTGCCCACGCCGCCGCATGGAAGAAATAGAGCGCTTTCACCTTGCCGTTCACGGGGATTCCGCGGACCGCCTCCGGCAGTTTCCCGGTCTGATTGTCCGAGGCGAGGACGATGCAGGTGCGGTCTTCGTTTTCGTCGAACCGGATGATGTCGCACGGAACGCCGCGGATGTGCTGCACCCCCCATGGCACGCCGACGAGGGAGTTTTCCGCCCCCTGATCGGTCCAGCCGCCACGGCCGTCCCCGGGAACCCGGTCGATGAAGCCGCGGTTGCAGAAGGATCGCAGGTCGAGCGGCCGGGTCAGAGCCGGATTCGGCTGATAGGTCAGAAATTGCCGGAGTTTTGCCGCATGTTTTTCGGCGAGTTCCCGGTTTATCTTCTGCTGCTGCGCCAGGATCTCCTGCTCCGAAAGTGGCTGGAACGGACCGAATTCTGCGGCGAACGACTCTTCGCGGCCGATGCCGATGATCGCACGGGAGAGGGGAGGAAGCAGCAGGGCCGCCTTGCGCCCGGAAATCGGCAGCCGGTGTTTCCCCGTGAGATCGAATGCGGCACTTCCGGCCGGCAGTTGCAACGCGATCGCCTTGGCGAACAGATCGTGATTGAACAGAAAACAGGCGGTCCGCTCCCCGCGCCTTGCGATGTGCAGTTCGACGTTGGCGGCGAGATCCCCCTCCGGCAGACGGGTGAGTTCCGCCGCCGGCTGGATTCCGTGGTGTTGTAAGATTCCGCCGACGATGGCTGCTGCCGCGTAATCCTGCATCGTCGCGGTCAGAAGGTAGAGGAACCCTTTCCCCAGCGGCCGGCGCAGAAGGACCGGGTGAGGGCCGGAGGCAGCGAGTTTTTCCCAACTGGGTGCGGCGAGAATTTCCCGCACATTGCGCCCGACGATCCGCCCCGGCAGCAGTTTAGCTTGCGGAATGTCGAGCTCGATTTCGCGCGGCAGGGCTTCGGGGGCGTCACGATATTCCAGCGAAAAGAGATCGCCCCATGCCCGATTCGGATTGCCGTATTCGTCCTCCTGCATGAACTCCCGGGTCAACAGAAGGATGCCGCCGGCTTCGACGAATTCCCGCAGTTTCCCGACCGTCGCCGGATAGGTGTTGCTCACGCCCGCGGCGAGGATCATACGGTAGCGGGAGGCCCGGTTCTCCGGAAGCTGCTCCTCCAGAATCACGTCGATCGGATAGTGGGAGAATTCCAGCGCCGAAGCGAAGGTGGCGATGTCGTTTTTGGCGACCCGGCCGGTCGCGACACCGTAGCGCTCCGAGGGGAAGGAGATCAGCAGGGCCACCTCCCGCGGAATGTTGCGTTCCCGCGGGACGAAGAATTCGGCAAAACGGAATATCTCCTCCTTCGCCTTCAGAAAGATACCATGTATAGGTGACAAGCAATTGTCGGAGTAGAAAAGAACTCCTTTGTCGAGTAACTTTGGAAATTTACTCAAACCAAATTACCGAAAAAGGAGCTCAAAAATGCAGAGAAAAGGTAGTGCCATTCGCAGT